>JBBQCR010000459.1:0-2950 GCA_038318935.1 Phycisphaerales bacterium | reverse complement strand
GGGCGCGGCACTGTTCGCTGACACATTGAGTGCACGCGGACTGCATTGAAAAAGCAACTGCCGGGCGGCCGCATAGGCTGCCCGGCAGTTGTCTTGTTTGTACGTGCTGCGATGAGCGCCGCAGGCGGAAGGCCGTGCGGGCCCCGTCAGGTACACGGGGGTTCAGGACCCCATCTTGACTCCGTCGTGATCAAGACATGCTTCAGCAGCTTGAGCACACGACGGGCGTTCGGGTAGTCCCTACCGCTGCGAGCCCCGCAGCACATTACAGGAAAGGTCACACTGCACTGGATCACCTCCTTATGGGGAAAGCGCTGATCCCAGCCGACGCGATTGCCCACACGGAGGGCATTCATCGCCGCCAGGCACATTCCCTCCGCGGCGTCCCGCGGAGCACATCGCCCGAAGATCGATCGGCAGCATGAGGATCACAGCGATCATCACGTGCCTGCACCAAACCTCGGTCGTCGGCTTCGGTCCGTCGCACGAGCCGCGGCATTTCGCGGTCGTGACGAGGACGTGGATCCGATGCCCGGAGTATTGCAGCCTGCGCAGGCAAGGCAAGTACCGAGCGCAAAAATGTTTCGAAGCGGATCATCCCGCGATCGCGGGCGACCGAGTCTGGTCGCCCGCTTGAGTCTGCTGGGAGAGGTTGGTGAACCCGAGTGTCCGACCACAGGGGCGGCGCGACTCAGAGGTCGTCGTCGTCAACGGACTTCGGGTTGGCATTCCGCGGGTCGAACACGGTTCCGTCGGCGGCATGCTCCTCAGCCATCACCTTCATGCGCTTCCAATCGTCCATCGAGATAATGACCTCGCGAGCAACCGAGCCATTGTGGTCGCCGAGAATTCCGGCAAGCCCCATCTGGTCGACGAGTCGACTCGCGCGACCGTAACCAATCGCGAGTCGGCGCTGCAGCAACGAGACGCTGCCGCGTCCACTCTCGATGATGATCTCGACAGCCTTCTCGAAGAGCGGGTCCTTCTCGCCGGAACCCAGTCCACCTTCGCCAGCGGCGGCGCTGGTATCGGCAGCTTGGGCCTGCGTGCCCTTGATCGCCACCAACGTCCGCTCAAAGGTCGGCTTCGCGACCTCCTTGAGAAACTTGGCGACCTTGCGGGTTTCGCTGTCGGTGACCAGTGTTCCCTGGCAGCGGCGAAGCTCCGTCGAACTCGGAGTCAGTACGAGCATGTCGCCCTGCCCGAGCAGAAGCTCCGCCCCCTTGTGATCAAGGACGATGCGGCTGTCCATGCCGCTGGCGACCTTGAAGCTGCAGCGACACGGCATGTTGCTCTTGATGAGACCCGTCACGACGTTTGCCTGCGGCCGCTGCGTCGCGAGGATGAGATGGATGCCGACCGCGCGGGCCTTCTGGGCGATGCGCACGATCGACGTCTCGACCTCCTTGTTGGTCATCATCAAGTCGGCGAGTTCGTCGATGACGAACACCATGTACGGGAGCTTCTTCGGGAGCTTCGCCTTCTCAAGATCGTTGGAGGGTTGCATCCGCTCAATCAGCTCTTCCTCGCCCAACTCGTTGTAGCTTCCGATGTCGCGGACTCCGGCGTCCTTGAGGAGTTCGTAACGCTCCTCCATCTTGGTGACGGCCCATTCGAGGATGCCGGCAGCCTTGTTCATTTCGGTGACAACCGGGCACATCAGGTGCGGGATGTCTGCGAACTGGCTCATCTCGACCATCTTCGGATCAACCAGCACCAGCTTGAGCTCGTCCGGTCGCTTGGTGTAGAGCCAGCTCATGATGATCGTGTTCATGCACACGCTCTTGCCCGAGCCCGTGGTGCCCGAGATGAGCATGTGCGGCATCTTGCAGAGATCGAGCACCAGCGGCTCGCCTCCGGAATCCTTGCCGAGGAACATCGGCAGGATCATGCCTTCGGACTGCTTGCCCGACATCAGTTCCTTCAGGCGCACCTTTTCCTTCTGACGATTGGGCACTTCGATGCCGACAGCGGTGCGGCCCACCATGTTGGGGATGATGCGAATGTTCGGCGCCTGCAGCGACCGGGCGATGTCCTTGGCGATCGTTTCGAGTCGCGCGACGCGCGTGCCTGGCGCGAGTTCGACGGAGTACAGCGTGACCACAGGACCGCTCTCGATGCCGACGACTTCGCCTTCGATCTGAAAAGTCTGTAGCGCCTGCTCAAGCACCCGGGCCTGATCGCGCACAACCGATTCCATCTTCTGGGAGAAATTGTGCTCCGGCTCCTCGAGCATCTCAAGCGTTGGAAAGCGGTAGCCCTCGAAGTTCTGTTCGCGCGGAATGTCCTCATCGCGAGCGACAACCTTCTGCGCGATCGCCATCTTGATCGGCAGCTTGGCGATCTTCGCGCGGAGTTCCTCTTCGCTCAGGCGGGGCTTGTCTGCGACCTCGGCCGCGTCGTTGCTCTTCTGCTCCTCGTCCTCTTCGGTTGCCCCGATGTCGTTCAACTCATCGAGTTCGTCGTCGTCAACATCGGAGGCCGCGAGTTCATCGTCGAACTCCTCGAACTGCGGCTCTTGGACGTCGTTCTTCCGCGTGCGCTTTGATGTCGGCTTCGCGGCGATTGCAGCGGCGCTGTTCTCATCGGCAATCGCGACTTCATCGGCGGCTACCGCGGCTTCCACGGGAGTCGCCCGAACATTCGTTCGTGGTACACGCCGTGGCGGAGCGCCGGTCGCGCCCATGCCAACGGCGAGCGGTTGCGGACGTCGTGCGGCAACCCGATTGCGAAACGCCGCGAAGGTACCCGCGTAGTCGTAGTTCCACACCGGATCGAGAAAGGCAAGTGATCGCGTGAAGGCGGCGGGGACGGCGAAGACCACTTCGTCAATAGCAACGATTGCGCCGATGAGAAACCCGGCGAGGATCATCAGACTTCCGCCGACGCCGCCGAAGCGCACCGCCAACTGTTCGCTGGCCCACATCGGCACAAGACCTGCATCGCAACC
>JBBQCR010000458.1:0-2957 GCA_038318935.1 Phycisphaerales bacterium | reverse complement strand
GGTGGTGCTGTGCGGCGATACGGGTTCGGGCAAGAGCACCCAACTGCCCAAGATGTGCCTCGAGGCCGGCCGTGGCGTGGCCGGGGCGATCGCCCACACCCAACCACGGCGCATCGCGGCCCGCAGCGTCGCCGCGCGGGTCGCCGAAGAACTGCGTGTGCCGCTGGGCGGACTCGTTGGCGTCAAGACCCGCTTTGACGATCGAACCGGCCCGAGCACGCTGCTCTCGGTGATGACCGACGGCATTCTGCTGGCTGAGACAAGGCACGATCGCGATCTCCTCGCGTACGACACGATCATCGTCGACGAGGCCCACGAGCGAACGCTCAACATCGACTTTCTGCTGGGCTACCTCAAGCGTCTGCTTGAGCGACGTCGCGACCTGTCGCTGGTCATCACCAGCGCGACTATCGATCCAGCACGCTTCAGTCGGCACTTCGGCGACGCACCGATGCTGTTGGTCGAAGGTCGGATGTATCCGATCGAGACGCGCTACCGTCCGGTCGAGCGGGCCGAAGAGACCGACGAGGAGGATCCCGAACTTCTCGAAGCGATCCTCGGAGCGGTGGACGAGATCGACGAAAGCCCGCGCGGGCCGGAAGCGGCGGCGGCGCGTGCCGATCGGCGCCGCGACATTCTCATCTTCCTTTCCGGGGAGCGCGAGATTCGCGAGACTGCCGAAGCCTTGCGCGGTCGTCAGCGCGACAGCGAGATCCTGCCGCTGTACGCCCGCCTCTCGGCCGAGGAACAGGATCGCGTCTTCCGGCCGTCGGCGAAGCGGCGCATCGTGCTCGCAACCAACGTCGCCGAAACCTCGATCACGGTGCCGGGCATTGATGCGGTCATCGACCCGGGACTTGCCCGGATCTCTCGCTACAGCCCACGAGGTCGCGTCCAGAGGTTGCCGATCGAAGCGGTCTCGCAGGCCAGTGCCGATCAGCGTCGCGGCCGATGCGGACGAACAGCACCGGGCGTCTGCATCCGCGTCTATTCCGAAGAAGACTTCGGGGCTCGCGTCGCGTTCACGCCGCCGGAAGTTCTGCGTACGAACCTGGCGAGCGTCATTTTGCAGATGGCGGCGCTGGGTCTCGGTCGCCCGGAGGATTTTCCGTTTCTCGATCCGCCGCCGCAGCGTTTGATTCTCGCCGGCTACGAATCGCTGATCGAACTCGGCGCGGTCACCAAGCGGCACGAATTGACGCCGCTCGGTCGACGCATGGCGCTCCTGCCGGTCGATCCGCGCATCGCTCGGGTCATTCTCGCTTCGCTCGACGAGCATTGCCTTGAAGAAGTCCTGGTCATCGCCGCGGTGCTGTCGGTGCAGGATCCGCAGGAGCGACCAGCCGACAAGCTCGACGCGGCGAACTTCGCCCACATGATCTTTCGCGACGAGCGCAGCGACTTCCTCGGATTCCTCAAACTCTGGAAGGCGTGGAAGGCGAAGTCGGCGGAGCTGGGCAGCTCCGCGCTGCGACGCTGGTGCCGGGAGCACTTCCTCTCGTGGCTGCGCATGCGCGAATGGAACGACATTCATCGCCAGTTGCGCGATCTGGTGCGCGATCGCATCATTCCGGGCATGCGAACGCCGCAAAAGTCGAGCGACAGCAACGGCACGCGAGAAGCGAAGTCCGCCACTATCCTCGCTGCCGCGGACGCGACCATCGCTGACGACGTGGACGTGAGCGCGGTGCATCGGGCGCTTCTGGCTGGCTTCGTCGGCAACATCGGTGCCAAAGGCGAGAAGAACGAGTATCGCGCACCGGGCGGCGGCGAGTTCTTCCTGCATCCGTCAAGCGTCATCGCCAAGCGTTCACCACCGTGGATCATGGCTGCCGAGATCGTCGAAACCTCGCGACGATTCGCGCGACTCTGCGCCAGGATCCAACCCGACTGGATCGAGCGCGTCGCGCCGCACATGGTGCAGCGCACGCACAGCGAGCCGCATTGGCTGCGCGACGCCGGTCAAGTCGCGGCGTGGGAAAAGGTCGCCCTGGGGGCGCTGACTATCGTGCCGAAGCGCCGCGTACCGTTTGGACCGATCGATCCCGCTGGCGCCCGCGACCTCTTCATTCAATGCGGCCTCGTCGATGGTGAAATTCGCACCCAAGGAACGTTTCTGCAGCACAACGAGAATCTGCGGGCCGCTATCGAACTGATGCAAGCCAAAGGGCGGCACAGCGATCTCCTGGTCGATACTGCGGCCCGGTTTGCGTTCTACGAACAACGCATTCCCGCAGAGATCCACAGCCAACCGAGCTTCGAGAAGTGGCGGCGCGATGCCGAACGACGGAACCCTGCGGTGCTGACGATGCGCACCGAGGATCTGGTTCTACCGGGGGTCGAAGCTCCGGACGCGTCGCGCTTCCCCGACATGCTGATGCTCGATGGCATGACGCTGCCGATGGTCTATCGGCACGCTCCCGGTGAGGAGGACGACGGCGTTACCGTGCGGATTCCGGTGACCGCTGCGAATCGCATCGACGTTGATCGATTGGAGTGGCTGGTGCCGGGTCTCTTGGAAGAGAAGATCGCGGGGATGCTGCGATCCCTGCCAAAGCGACTGCGGGTGCGGTTTCAGCCCGCGGCGGAGTTTGCGGCGGGCGCTGCGGAGACGCTGGCCTTTGGCAAAGGCCAGTTGGTGCAGGCGCTGGCTCGGCATCTCACGGCCCTGACCGGTGTGGCGATCGACGCGGCGGATTTTCCGTTGGAGCAAGTGTCGCCACACTTGCGCATGCGGGTGCTGGTGATGGACGGCGAGAAGATTCTCGCTCAGAGCCGCGATGCCAAGACGCTGCTGGCCCAGATTCGTGGTCGCGCGGCCCAAGACTTTGATGCAGCCGTGGTTGGTGGAGCACTCGGCGATCGGCGTGCATCCTTCCTGCGTCGCGGCATGCTCGACTGGGCATGCGAGGCGTTGCCGGAAGAGATTCGTTTCACGCACGCGGGCATTCCGCTCA
>JBBQCR010000457.1:0-2967 GCA_038318935.1 Phycisphaerales bacterium | reverse complement strand
GCCATCATGCTTGGTGGATGGGGCTTCAGCGGTGACGCCGACATCAATCAATCCGGCGTCATCGATGCCGCCGACTTGGCGCTGTTGCTCGGCGCGTGGGGGGCGTGTCCGGTCACTGCCGACATCGACGGCGACGGCGTTCCCAACGTCGTTGACAATTGTCCGGACGTCTTCAATCCCGATCAGTCCGACATCGACGGCGACTCGATCGGCGACGCGTGTGATCCATGACGAGACGGCATTTCTGCGCGAGAATCGTCGTTGACGGCCGCGCCACGCGTCATAAAGGATTGCGTGCCAGATATCACACAGTGTTCGGCGATGGATATCGCTCTGGTGTGCCGCACGCGAGAGCGACGATGCTCGATCGAAACTTTCTATTGTGATTCTTTTCGACGTCGTTGATCGCCCTCACGGTGGTAGGGTGCGCTTCGAGCGATACTCACCTGTCGCCAACACCGGTTCACCGACCGAAGGAGAGGCACATGTCGCACCGCACGTTGGGAACGATCGTCTGCGCGATCGCGCTGTCCTTTTTCGCCGTCAACTTTCGCGCGGACGGCTCGGGTCCACCTCAACCCAAGGCTTGGATCACCGTCGAGGCGCAGGATCTCTCGCTCGTCTGGAACGCCGATCAAGGCGAGGCTGGGCGCGGACATGGCGAGATGTACGCGACGATCTGGGTCTACTGGCCGAGCAATGTTGAGTGCACCAATCCCCAACACCGCGAGTTCGGTCCGCTCGGTGGCGATACCGAATTCCCCTCGGGCACGCTGACCGAAACGCCGCCCGGCTCGGGCAACTGGTCCATCGTTCCTGCCACCGTTCCAATCGTGGGACAGGTCTATCACTGCGAAGCCAACTGCCCGGTTGCTGACTACATCGAGGTCTATGTCTTCGTCTGGGAGTCCGACTCCAACAAGGAATTGAAGGACTACGTCAAGACCATCAAGGACGCGGTGGATGCTGCCGCCAAGGACGCCGGTGATCTGGTCCAAGGCTTGAGTTTCGTCCAAGTCGTGACTGCCGGCATTCAAGTGCTCATCGAGGTACTGACGTCCAGCAGCGACGACGAAGTCGGTCGCTTCAGCGGAATCGTTCGCATCCCAGATCCCTGCGCAGGGGTGTTCACCGTCGATCGCACGGTGGTGTTAGAAAATCTGGCCGTTGCCCTTTGGAAGGACGTCCACGCGGAGGCCGAGGACGGCACTGAGTTCGGCGATCCGCCGTATCAGATTGCGCGTCCGGCCAACATCGGAACACTGCGGCTGAAGGTCTTGGGCGGACCTTGCGTGAACAAGTTCTGCGCCGCAGCGCAGGACGACGGTGGATCGAGCTCTGACGACCTCGGTGGCTTTGACTTCGGCCAGCCCGACGAAGCCACGATCATGGCGTGGATCGAGACGGCCGCGTGCATTCCCGTGAATCCTGCAGGGCGAACCTATCGCGTTGCCTACGACACCGACAACAATGCTTTCACCGGATGTCCCTTCCCCGGTCTCGGTGGTGCCGAGTATGTCGTCTCGTGCGTCGTCGCCGCTGATGGGCACTGCGCAGCCCAACTCGCGAAGTGGAATCCCGGCACCATGAGCCTCGTCGTCGTTCCTGGCGGGATCGACGACGCGACGTTCGACATCGATCGCCAAGCGATTCTCGTGAGTGTGCAGCGGACAAAGCTCGGACTGGCATTGGGAGAACTTGCCGCCCGCGCATCGATCGTCGTTGGCAACAATCCCGTGCCCGTGAGCCAACTCCCGCACGCGGGTGATCCGGCGCTGACCATCCCGGTCAGCCAGACGCCCTCGCAAGTGCTGCCGACGGTCGTGTTCAGCACCCCGAATCATGCCGGGATCGACGTCGCGGTGGATCAGCCGATCGAGCTGCTCTTTTCAAAGTCGATGAATCACAATCAGACCGCGGCGGCCGTCCACCTCCAGCCGAAGGTACCGCTGCTTCCGACGTGGAGCGGCAACCGTCTCTCGCTCCAACCCGTCAACCCGTTGCAGCCCGATACCGACTACATGTTGTTCGTCGAACCCTTCGCCACCGACACCGTCGGTTCGCCGTTCGACGGCAACAACGATCTCAAACCCGGAGATCCGTTCGTGCTCCCATTCAGAACCGCGCCGCTGCCCATCGTCCTCACGGACATTCGCGGCATGGTGACCGGCGCATTTGCCCAAGGCGAATCGATCCTGATGACCGCCGACATTCCGACGCGGTTGCCGCCAGGCGCGTCGGCGTACATCGTGAGCGATGTGCTCGGCGGTATCGCTCCAGGCGAACCGCTCATCGATCGTTCCGACGACGGGCCAGATTCACTGCTGCCGATTCCTGACTCGCTCACGATGAACTTGGGCACCGTGGCAGAAGAGGGCGAGTACCACGTCGTCCTCGATCTTGACGGTGACGGCATCTACTCGCCGCCGACCGATCGCATCGACCGCAACAGCATCGGCTTCGCGGTGCTTCCCGACTGCGACGGGAGCGGCGTGATCGATGCCCTCGAGATCGCGGCCGGTCTTCTGATCGATTCCGATGGCGACGGCAAGCCGGACGTCTGCGAGACACCAGCGTGCCCCGCCGACCTCACCGGCGATGGTCTCATCGATGGCGCGGATCTGGCGATTCTGCTGGGCTCGTGGGGACCGTGCGGTGCATGTGCGGCCGACGTCGTCGCTGATGGCGTCGTCGACGGCGCGGATCTCGCCGTCCTCCTCGGCGCTTGGGGCGCGTGTGGGTAGAAACGCCTTGCAGGCCGTGAAACAACGTCATGGCGACCGCCGACGAGGGTGAGGATGGCAGGACCGCCGGCGTGTTGGAGTCGGACGCAGAATCAAGAGAAAGGCCGGGCGACCCTTCTGGATCGCCCGGCCGGTTCAGACTCGATCGTTGGACCATCATTGGCCCATCACTGGCCCATCATTGGCCATGGTGAGAATTGATGGCAGCGTCAATCTTCGCCTT
>JBBQCR010000456.1:0-2972 GCA_038318935.1 Phycisphaerales bacterium | reverse complement strand
GGCGTCTGATTTGGCGAGGAACATCCACAGCGTCCCATCCGCGGTCATCCACACATTGGCAGCGAGGTCTCCGTTTCCGATGGGCATCGAGCCATGCTCGTCGCGGCTCGGTGAGGTCCATGCAACGTCCGACGCCGCGAGTGGATCGGGCGGTGCCGCAGACATCACGAGGGCCAGGACGGCGATCGCAATCGGAACCATGTCGCGAGTATCGTCGGTGGGCGGGCCTATCGCTACTCAAATTGGAACGTACGCTCTCCGTCTCAAGTCGCTTATGAGGAGAAGAAACGATGCTGCTCTCGCTTTCCCACCGTCGAACGTTCGGAACCACTGGCCTCTCGGTCTCGCCCATCGCGTTCGGTTCGGCACCGGTGGGGTTGCTCGCCCCGGAGCGCGAAGCGGCGGGTCGATTGCTCAATCGGCTGCTCGATGAGGGTCTCAACGTCATTGACACCGCGGCCGCCTATCTCGGGGCGGAGGAACTCATTGGTGAGACAATCGGGCACCGGCGCGGCGAGTTCGTACTCGTCAGCAAGTGCGGCGCTGACAACGGGCCCAAGGGCTGGTTCCAGTCAACGACAAAGGCTGAGATCCTCGGACACATCGATCGGTCCCTGGTGCGGCTTCGCACGGACGTCATCGATGTGATGCTGATTCACTCGCTCCCGCTTGAGGTGCTGCAGCAGGGTTGGGCGTTCGAAGCGCTGGCGGAGGCCAAGCGTGCGGGGAAGATCCGCTTCGCCGGCTACTCCGGCGACAACGAAGCAGCGCTGTGGGCGGTGCAGCAGCCCGGCATCAGCGTCTTGCAGACCAGCGTGAGTCTGGTCGATCAGGCGAACATCGACGTGGTGTTGCCAGCGGCGGCGAAGAACGGCATCGCGGTGCTCAGCAAACGTTCGATCGCCAATGCCTGCTGGCGTCCTCGCGAGGAGCACTACGAACGCTACCACGGCTACGTCGATCCCTACCGAAAGCGACTGGCACTGATGGGCCTGGACCTCGCAACGATCGCTCCTCCGGTGCGCGATTGGTCGGAGCTTGCCGTTCGATTCACGCTGTCCTTTCCCCAAGTCCACTCCGCGATCATCGGCGGCACATCGATCGACCGGGCGCTCGAGAATCTTCGCAGCGCCACCAAGGGATCACTGCCTGCGCAGGCGGTCAGTGCGATACGCGCGTCGTTCGCGCGAGCCCGCGCCGGAGGTGGCGAGTGGCACGCACTGACGTGAATCCCGTTCGTTCCGTACGATGCCTCGCCTCATGAGCGGTAGCCCTCACGCAGTGATCGCGGAAGCCAACTTCGACGGACTCGTCGGACCTACGCACAATTACGCCGGCCTGTCCTTCGGCAACGTCGCGAGCACCAGCAACGAAGGAAGCGTGTCGCTGCCGCGCGACGCGGTGAAGCAGGGAATCGCGAAGGCGGCATTCGTCGCATCGCTCGGCATTCCGCAGGGATTCCTTCCGCCGCACGAGCGACCGCATGTTCCTTCGCTGCGGGCGATCGGTTTCACGGGCACCGACGCGGAGGTCATCGCCAAGGCGGCGCGGGAGGATTTTCTCCTCTTCGCTCGGACCTGCAGCGCGTCGGCGATGTGGACTGCGAATGCCGCGACAGTCGCGCCCTCCTGCGACACCGCCGACGGCAGGGTGCATCTCACTCCGGCGAATCTGCGTTCGATGTTTCATCGATCGATCGAGCCGCCGACCACATCACGACTTCTCAAGGCGATCTTTCCTGACGCGGCCCGCTTCGCGCATCACGCACCGCTGCCGTCCGCAGATCTTCTCGGCGATGAGGGAGCGGCGAATCACACGCGGTTGGTCGGCGCCGATGGTCGCGGTACGCATCTCTTTGTCTACGGTAGGAGCGAGCGCGAGACAGAAACACCAAAGCGATTCCCGGCTCGGCAGACGCTCGCTGCGTCGCAGTCGATTGCACGCTTGCACGGATTGTCGAGCGATCGCTGCGTCTTCGCACGACAGCGTGCCGAGTCGATCGATCAAGGTGTCTTTCACAACGATGTCATCAGCGTCGGGAACGCGAACGTGCTGCTCACCCACGAGTTGGCGTTCAGCGATCAGGGCGCGATCATTGACGAGCTGAAGCGATGTGTTGAAGGGCTCATCGTGATCACGGTCCGTTCCAGCGAGGTCAGTGTTGAGAAGGCGGTGAAGACCTATCTCTTCAACTCGCAGTTGCTCTCGCGCCCTGACGGATCGATGGTGATGGTGGCACCGACCGAAGCGAACGAGGATCCGACGGTTCGAGCGATGCTTGACCGGATCGTCGCTGATCCGGCCAACCCGATCACTGCGGTGCACACGATGCATCTTCGCGAGAGCATGCGCAACGGTGGCGGGCCGGCGTGCCTGCGACTGCGCGTGCCGTTGAACTCTACGGAACTCTCGGCGGTGAATCCGAACTGCCTCTATTCCGCCGAGCGCCATGCCGAGTTGCTTGCCTGGGCCGATCGCAACTATCGCACGGAACTTCGGCCAGCGGATCTCGCGGATCCGAAGCTGCTCGAAGAAGGGCGCCGGGCCCTCGACGAACTGACCGTCATACTGGGACTTGGCTCGGTGTACGAGTTCCAGCGTTGAGATTTCGCGATCGCCGGATGCAGCGGTATCGTGCGGCAATGCGTTGTCGCTGCCTGCTTCGATCGGTGTCGTTCGTGTTGGTTGTCGCGCTGCTGGGCTGCGGCGACGACAGCAACGTCATCACGATCGATGCAGCGAAAGATCCGCCACCGAAGCCGGCGACCATTCAGAAGGCGCAGGATCACCGCTTCGACGAGTTCCGCACCTTGGCGCGGGCCGAGCAGATGGCGATGCGGGCGCTGCACGACTTCAAACGGTCGCTCGGGAAGCGCCCTACTTCGGGTGAGGAACTGGCTCGATACGACGCGCTCTTCGCTGCGATCAAGCCGCATGCGGATCGTTGCGCCGAGTACCTTGATCGCGAGGAC
>JBBQCR010000455.1:0-2974 GCA_038318935.1 Phycisphaerales bacterium | reverse complement strand
GCCCTGTCGGGGGCGCTCGGCACGGCTGCTGCACTGATCAACGACTCGTTGATCGGGACGCTGCCGATTCCGCTCGTCGCGCGCGGCTTGGGTGCATGGGCCGTCACCATCGCCGGACTGGTCCTTCTCGTCGTGCATGTTCGCGCCCGTCCCACGCTGCTGCCTCGCCTGCGGCCCAGTCCAGTGATCGCGGCAACCGGACTCGCCATAGGAATTCTGTTCCTGGCCGCCGTGAGCGAGCCAGGATGGCTCTGGCGAAGCGAGTTCGGAGGGTACGACGCCCTCTCGTATCACTTGCAATTGCCCAAGGAGTGGCTCGCCGCCGGAGGAATCTCGACGCTTGAGCACAACGTCTACTCGGCGTTTCCGAGTTTCGTCGAGGCTGCGTTCCTGCACCTCTTTCTGCTCGCGGGAGGCCCCGAGCGCGGCGCGATCGCTGCCCAATGCCTCGCGGCGTTCCTGACGATCCTGAGCGCTCTGACAGTGGGCTGCCTTGGCCATCGCCTTGGCGGTCGCGTCGGGGCGGCGCTCGCCGCCGCGTTCTATCTCGGCACGCCGTGGATCATCGTCGTCGGATCTCTTGCATACAACGATGGCGTGGTGCCGCTCTTCCTTGCAGCGGGTGTCTTGGTGGTGATGAAGCCGCCGCGGAAGTCCTGGCAACTCGGCGCCGTGATGGGACTTCTGTTCGGCGCCGCATGCGGTAGCAAGCTCACCGCGTCCGGCTTTCTGGTTGCGCCACTGATCGCGGTGGTGGCGTATCAGATGCGCTGGCGAGCGATCGCGCCGCTCCTCTGTGCCCTCGTAGTCGCCACGATCACCCTCGCACCGTGGCTAATCCGCAACTCACTGGCCACCGGCAATCCGACGTTTCCCTTCCTCACCGGACTCTTCGGCAGCGGCCACTGGACCGCCGAGCAGGTCGCGACCTTCGCCGCCGGACATCGAGCAGGCGACGGCGACGGCTTCGGGCTCGGCCGCTTGTGGACGCAATGGTTCGTATTTGGTTTCGGCGCTGCGCCGGTCCGCGACGAACCGTGGGCGCCACAGTGGTCGCTCTTGCCATGGATCGGCATTGCAGGAATCGCATTCCTCGCCCTCGATCGGCGACGTCGTGGCTGGGCGATCACGCTCGCAATCCTGCTGTTCGTGCAGCTCGCATTCTGGCTGGTCGCGACCCATCTGCAGTCGCGATTTCTCGTACCGACGGCGGTGCCGCTCGCGGCCGCTGCCGCAGGTCTCGCTCGAGCCGTTCGACGCGATGTGCGGGTGACCGTCGCGACGATCGCGGCGATGGCCGCGTGCATCCTCCCGGCGATGGTGTTTCGCAGCGACGGCCCCGCGATCGGTGGCAGCGACGCGGGAGCCACGAGTGCCTCGGTCGCCATGCCCTCGCTTGCGATCGGGGCCGCAGCGACCTTCAGCGGCGAGTCGACGCGACTAGCGCTGCTGAGTGCTCAGAGCGATCGCGAACGCGCGGAGATCATGGCGACAGCGATGCCGCCGTTCTATCTCAACGTGCTCCTTCCGAAGGACGCCAAGGTGCTACTTCTGGGCGACGCATCGCCCTTCTGGTATCGCCGCTCGCGCGAGACCATGACATACGCAACGGTCTGGGATCGCGGACCGCTCAGCGCCATCGCAGCGAGGAATCCCGATCATCCGGAACACTGGGCAGGAGAGCTCGATGCCCTTGGCTATCGATACGTCCTCGTGAACGAAGCGATGCTTCGCAATTGGTCGGCGAAAGGCTGGCTTGATCCAAATCTGACGCCGGACCGGCTCGGCCGATTCCTCACGACAACCAACGGCGTGCAACGCTTTGCCAATGGATCGTTACTGGTCGCCATCGCTCCGACCGGGCTGCCGGCTCCGTCGAAGTGAGGACTGCGACAGCGCCGAGTCACTGTCGAATCAGCAACACCCACGTCGCGAGAATGATGTCCATCACCAGAAGCGCTCCGACCATGAGGAAGAGCACTCGGGTCCGGCGCTTCTCGGTGGCGACTTCCTGGCCGAGCGTGACTTCCAGCGGCGAGAGCGACTCTTCGTTGACCAAAGCCGGTGCCGGCGCAGGCATCGCGATCGATTGCTGGAAGTTCGACGTTCGGACCATGGGTGGACCGCCGCGCAGTTCATCGTCGCTGGCAAACGCACTGATGCGACGAGTCGGCCCTGCCCCGGGAAGCCCCAGACGGTCGCGATCGTGGGCGATGGCAAAGCTCGCGCCGCAACTTCGACAGGCGACGTCGGACTTCGTTGACTCCGCGCCGCAGGCGTGGCAGCAGCCCAAGAGATTCGCGACTCCCTGCACCTGCGATGCCTTGGCCCAGAACTGCCCGCTGCCGGGACCGCGCAACACCGTGTCACGGGTCACCTCGCCGCGGGCGATGAGGACCACCATCACATCCCACGCCACACCCGGGTAGAACGGTCGCGTGCTGTCGCGGACGTACCACGGGCCCATGTGCCCCTGCGTCACCTGCTTGGAGAGCGGATCGAGAAACGCGAGGCAGGCCCGGCATCGCGGCGTTCCGGAGGGAATGGCCGCGTCAAGCGATGCGTCCGAGGCGGACTCGGGCGCCGGTTGCTCGCAGGCTTCGCCGCAGTACGGGCAGAGGTCGGGGCGGGTGTCGTCGGAAGTGGCCATGCGAGAGAAGCAGTATGCCCGATGCGAGCCGATCGTGAAGCGAAGAGTGGTAGCCTCTACGTCCTATGTCGCGTACCGGATGCCCCACCGTCGTTGTTGCAGCCACCTTTGGCTTGATCGTCTGCGCAGTCGCCTTGGTGGGTGGTTGCGAGACGCTTCCGAAGCAGGGTCCCCGTCCCTCCGCGGTCGGCAAGGCTGCCCCGAGCGGCTCGGCCGCGTCCACCGGCGCGTCGCCCAGCGGCGCATCCCCGACCGCCCCGATCGCCGTGTGGCGAGACCGAACCCTGAACGTCGCCGATCTTCAGCCGGCAATGACCGAGTTGG
>JBBQCR010000454.1:0-2975 GCA_038318935.1 Phycisphaerales bacterium | reverse complement strand
CACGGCCGCGACTACACGGTTCCCGAGGACTTCTTCGCCCTCGCCGAGGATGTCGTTCTTCACCGCATGCGTCTCTCTTACGAAGCCCTCGCTCTCGGTCGCAAGCCGACCGATGTGTTGGCGTCGCTCCTGCGCTCCCTCGTCTGATGGCGTTGCCGATCCCGTGCAGCAGATCCTCCGACCACCCGAAGAACTGGCTCGCGGCGACTTTGAAATGGTCGTGCGCCGGCTTGCCGACGATCTCGCGTTCGGCATGGATGCCTCGCGCTTCGTCGGGTCCGGGCTCGAGTACGCGCAGTCGCGCCCGTACGCGCCGGGCGATCCGATCAAGATGATGGATTGGCGCATCACTGCGCGGCTGGGGAAGCCGTTCGTGAAAGAGTACGAGACGCCGAAGCGCACATCGGTCTTCCTGGTCGTCGACACGTCCGCGTCGATGGGCGTGTCCTCGACCGGCATCACGAAGCACCATCTCGCGGTCTGGGTCGCGTCCGCGATCGGACTGGTCGCTCAGCGCCGCATGAGTCCAGTCGGCGTGATCGGCGGCGGTGAGCGCGAGACGCGACTCAATCCCAGTCTTACCCGCAGCGATCTCTGGCAGGCACTCGATCCGCTGCGGACGGCCAGCAGAAGCGAAGGTACGCGCCTGTCGGACCGTCTGAGCGATCTCGATCTCCGCGCAAAGCGAGCCAGCATCTTCATCGTCGTCAGCGATCTTCACGATCCGGACGCGATCCCGGCGCTCCGTCATGCGGCACAGAAGCACGATTGCATCGCCATCCATCTTCTTGATCCCGCGGAACGCGGCCGCCTCCGCGCTGGCTTCTTTCGCGGTCAGGAAGCAGAGACCGGCGCAAGCTTCGTGTCACATGGTCGCGTCGCCTGGGGGCGCGAGGGCGAGGTCGCGGCGGATCTCGCCCGGAGCGGTGTGAGTTACCTTCGACTGCAGACCGATCGCCCCTTCATCGGACCGCTGCGGCACTTCCTCTCGTTCCGACCGGGCATCGGTGGAGGGCGAGGTTGAGAGGAACTGCGCACATCAATGTCTGGCGCGTCGTGCTTGTTCTGTCTGTCATGCATGTCATGCATGTCACCGCAATGGGCGTCACAGCGTCCGCTGATGATTCGTCCTCGGCATCAACGGTCGAGGCGGCTCGAGGCATCACGGGCAGCATCACCGTGACCCACGAAGGACCGCCGCTTCGAGCGAAGCCCGATCAGGACCTCGTCGCGCCCTTGCTCGTCCGCGTCACGGAGACCGCACACAATCGCTACCGAATCGACTTCATCGGCGCCGTCGCCGGTACCTTTGATCTGCGGACGCTCATCGAGCATCGCGACGGCACGCCCGCGTCCGAACTGCGCCCGCTGCCGGTGCGCGTCGTCTCGGAACTTCCCGCGGGGCACGGCACCGACCTCTTCGGCGATCAGCGGACGCAAAGCGGAATCGACAGTCATTATCGCCTGATCATCGCCACGATCGGTGTTGCGTGGCTCGCCGTGCCCGCAGCGGTCCTTGTGCGGCGCGCCCTACGCAATCGTCCCGCTCCTGCGGCGCCGCCACCAGCGCCGGTGCCGACCTTTGCCGATCGCCTGCGACCGCTCGTCGAGGCGGCGATGTCGCAGGGCCTCTCGGTGCAGGAGCAGGCACGACTCGAACTCCTGCTCTTCATGTTCTGGCGCGAGCGCCGTGATTTCGGATCGATGACGCCAGCCGAAGCCATCAGTCGACTTCGCGTCGATCCCGAAGCCGGAGTCCTTCTCCTGGCCGTTGAGCGATGGTTGCATGCCCGCGGCAACGGCGCCTCGCGACCGGCAGAGGACCTGTCGCGGCTGCTCGATCCCTACCGCATCGTCGCCTCGCCCGATGTGCAGCGCCTCGCGGAGAGCGTGCCATGACGTTCTCCCATCCGATGGTGTTATTGCTCTTGGCGATTCCGGTTCTCCTCCTCGTCGCCATTCCCTATCGCGGCTGGGGCCTCGTGCTGCCTTTTGATCATCAAACTCATCGATCGCGGCGCTGGCTCTCGGTCCTCTTGGGTGCGTTTGAGTGCGCGCCGGCCTTTCTCCTGGCGGGCGCGATCGTCATCCTCGCGGGGCCGCAGACCATGCAGCAGCCCAAGAACGCCCGCGAGTTGAGCAACATCCAGTTCTGCCTCGACGTCTCGGGCAGCATGACGATGGACAACCGTTACCCCAACGCCAAGGAAGCGATCGAGCGATTCATCGACGCCCGCGAGGGTGATGCGTTCGGACTGACGATCTTCGGATCGCAACAGATTCGCTGGACGCCGCTGACCAAGGACTTGAGCGCCGTTCGCAACGCCCTCCCCTTCGCGAATCCGGAGCGGCAACCTCTGCACATGAGCGGCACGCTCATCGGTGCAGCGCTTCGCTTCTGTCGCGACAACATGATCAGCGAAGCCGAGAAGGGCGACCGCCTGATCATTCTCGTCTCCGACGGCGCGAGTTCAGACCTCGATGGCGAGGCCGGCTCGGACATCGCCGACGAACTGATCGCGGCGGGCATCACCGTCTATCACGTGCACGTCGCGACCGATCCGATTCCCGATGAAGTCGTTGACCTCGCGCAGCGCACCGGAGGCGAAGCCTTTCAGGCGACCGACGCCACAAGTCTGCACCGCGTCTTCACGCACATCGATCGCATGCGGCCCGCCAAGTTCCGCACGATGGGTACCGTGCCGCTGGACTTCTTCCGACCGTTCGCCCTCGCGTGCCTCGCATGCCTCGCGCTGCACGTCGTTGGCCTACTGGGATTGCGATACACGCCATGGTGACGCTGCACCTTCTCATCGCGATCGGCGCGGCGGCGCTCGTCGGAGCGGGCGAGTGGATGCACGGTCGGCGCATCGCCCGCGTGCGACACTTGGCATTCGGTCCCAACGGCCGCGCCGCGTGGTGGACTGCAGGCGTGCCGATCGCACGCACGCTCGCTGCGGGACTGGCGACGTGGG
>JBBQCR010000453.1:0-2989 GCA_038318935.1 Phycisphaerales bacterium | reverse complement strand
GATCGCGAGGAAGGCAAGCGGGAGCGCGATGATGGGCATCCACAGCACGCCCAGCGACGGTAGTCCCAGCATGAACAGATGAAACACAAGCAGGACGAGCAGCGTGAGCGACGCGTTGAAGAGCGCGACCAGGAAGGTGATGATCGGCAGGATCTCAAGCGGAAAGATCACCTGCTTCACATAGGTGGGATTGGCGCGGATCAGCCCCGGGCTCGCCTGGACCACTTCCGCGAAGAGTTGGAACAGAAGCATGCCGACGAACAACACCAGAACGAACGGGATCTCGCGCCCGTCGGTCTGCGTGAATCGGGAGCGGAACACGGTAGCGAAGGCGAATGCGTAGACGCCGACCATGCACAGGGGCATCGCGACGGCCCAGAGGGGACCGAGGATCGATCCGCGGTAGCGGGCTGCGATCTCGCGACGGGCCAGTCGAGTGATGAGTCCGCGGTGTCTCCACGGCGTGACGAACGCGTCGCGCACGAGCATGCGGCCGAGTATACGACGGGATGCGAGGGAGATCAGCGACGGAGGAAGAGTGCCATGTGCTGGCCGCGAGGATGGTTCCACGCGCCCAGATCGCGCATCGCCCAGCCCGAGGCGGCGCCGAAGCTGGCGAGCTCGTCGGGGCGGTAACGGAAGACCAGTCGTGAGTGACTTTCGTCCGGATTAGCTTCGCCGGCGTCGGCGATCGGGAAGTAGCTGACGTAGAACCGCGTTTCCGGCTTGGCCACGGAAGCCACTCCTGCTAGCGCGTTTCTGCAATGTTCCGGCGTCAGGTGTGTGAAGAGCGACTGTGCGAGCGCGAAGTCCGGTTTGCGCGTGAACTCCGAGAAATTGAACTGACCGTTGATCACGAACTGCGGCGCCCGCTCGATGAACAGCTTGGCGCTGAGCTCTTCGACGACTCCGAGGATGACCAGATCGATCGACTTGTCGAAGCCAAGATAGTGATGGGGTTCGAGGTACTTGATGAACCTCGTCCCGCCGCGCAACGATCCGCACGCGACATCCAGCAGCACGTGTTCGGGCTTCAGGCCCTGATCGACGAGGAAGCGAAACTGCAGGTCACCGATCAGATCCCAATAGGGACCGTCGCCGCCAGTGAAGGCGCGATGCCCAAGCTTTCGCACGCCGACCGCATCGTCCGTGACTTCAGCCATGTTGGGCCCATGGTAATCGCGGGCGGTGTGGACATCCGGCCACGGAAGCGGTCGATCGAGAAGGGCGGCGAGATCCGCGTTTGCTTCTGCAAAGTTCGCCGATAGTCGAGTTCGCACGGCCGCGGGGACATCAGTGCTGCGATAGGTCCCGGCGTTGATCTTCGGCAAGTGCGTCCCGTGCGACGCAAGGTGCAGGAACCGGGCGATTGCATCGAGGGTCTCCTTCGGCGCGTGCACCAGTTCCTCGAAGAACGCGATGTGCAGACGATCGCGAGGAAAGAGCTTCAGATAGCGGCGCAACTGCTCGGCGTAGCGGCCGCGGGACTGATAGGAATTCCACTGATGATGCTCACCGTATGCGAGGGGGTCAGCGTCCATCCGCGCAGCATCTTTGGCGAGTCGGCCGGCCTCAGCGTCGAGTGCGTCCTCAATCGAGAGCGGTTCGTGTCCATGCTGAACCGCGTGAAAGTAGCTTGAGAGCGCTCGCTCCACGGGATCGCGCAGTATCACGATCAGTTGGGCATCGGGCAGGCTCGCTGCGATGCGCTCGGCGCAGCGAGGGTGAAAGAGGTAGTAGGGCGTGGCTTCACCGACGATCGCATCGTCCGGAGCGGCCCTGAATCGGGAGCGATACCACGCGACGCCCCGATCAAAGTGGATGTCGAAGAAGTGGACTTCCTTCTCGGGAGCGAGCCAGCAGCGAGGTTGTTCACCGAGCCACGCCGCCAACGACGTCGTGCCCGCCTTCTGGGCACCAAGAATTAAGACGTTCGGAAGCCGGTCGGGCATGAAAAACTCCGTGGCCCGCGGTGTCGCCGTGGGCCACGGAGCGAAGTTCTACCTGATCCTTGATTAGCGCGTGAGTGAGACCCAGAGCGGCGGGACGATGCCGATGGTGCCGCCTCCAACCTTCGTGAGTCCTTGCATGATCCAGCCGTTCACCGCGCCGGTGGTGGTGTTGCGCCACACCAGATCATCATCTCCGTCGCCGTCCAGATCGAGTGACGCGGTGGGTTGCCATGCAGCGTCGACGTTCGGCGAGAGGAGTCCGCCTCCGGCCTTCGCAAGCCCCTGCATCAGCCAGCCGTTGACGTTGCCGTTGATGCTGTTTCGCCACACCAGATCGTCGTTGCCGTCGCCATTCAGATCGCCGTTGCTCACCACAGACCAATTGCTGGGGACGAGACCAGAGCTGGCGATTGCGCCGCTTGCGGTAATGCTGAGTCCGTCCAGCAGCCATCCCTGGACCTGCCCCGCCGTGGTGCGCCACACGAGGTCCATCGTGCCGTTGCCGTCGAGGTCGCACCCGGTCACGAAGAGGAGCGATCCACCGGACCCGATGGAGCCCGACTTCCATCGGTATTGGGCGTCCATCAGCCAACCTCTTACTTCGTTGGTGGTGGTATTGCGGAGCACAAGGTCGTGCCGACCGTCGCCATCGAGGTCGCCGATGGCAACGCATTGCCACGCTGCGGCGACGCCAGTGACGATGGTCTCAGTAGTAGTGGTATTGCCAGCTTGCACGAACTGGATGATGAAGTCACCGGAGCTCGTACGGAACAGAAGATCCGGGTCGCCATCGCCATCAAAGTCGCCGCTGCCCTGAGCAGTCCACGATCCCGGGATCGTTGCGCTCAGCGTCGTCGAGGAGACCAGCGTGGTGCCGTCGATCTTCCAGAAGCGCGCGGTGTTCGAGGAAGGCGCCTGCCAGACGATGTCACCTTTGCCGTCGCCATCGAAGTCTTCGGGCGCCGGATCAGCGGTCACGGGAACCGGCGGGAAGTAGAAGGTCCTGGCCTCGGTCGCGTACTTGGTGATTCCACCGC
>JBBQCR010000452.1:0-3033 GCA_038318935.1 Phycisphaerales bacterium | reverse complement strand
CGGCGGCGCGCTACGTCATCGCCCACGCCCACGAGCCGCTGGTGGTGAAGGCTGCCGGCCTCTGCGCGGGCAAGGGTGTCATCGTCTGCTCCGACAAGGACGAGGCTCTCGACGCGATCGAGCGCATCATGGGCCAACGGGAGTTCGGCGACGCGGGCAGCCAAGTGGTCATCGAAGAACGACTGAGCGGCCAGGAACTTTCGGTTCTGGCGATCGTCGACGGCAAGACGATCGATGTGCTGGATCCCTGCCAGGACCACAAACAGGTGGGTGAGGGAGACGTCGGCCCCAACACGGGCGGCATGGGTGCCTATTGCCCCACGCCGTTGGTCGCAGGCCCGCTGATGGACACGCTGCAACGCCAGGTCCTCGTTCCGGCGATCGACGCACTCCGCCGTGAGGGAGTGACCTTCCGGGGTGTCCTCTACGCCGGGATCATGCTTTCACCTGCCGGCCCCAAGGTGCTCGAGTTCAACACCCGGTTCGGCGATCCCGAGACGCAGCCCCTGATGGTCCGACTCGAAGGGGATCTCTTGGAACTGCTCTACGGGGCGGCGACCGGCCGCTTGGACGGCGTCGACTTTGCCTTTGACCCGCGAACCGCCTGTTGTGTCGTCGTCTGCTCGGGTGGGTATCCCGGGCCGATCGAGAAGGGCAAGGTCATCAGCGGACTAGAGGAGGCGATGCGACAGCCGGACGTTCGGATCTTTCACTCCGGAACCACTCGCAACGCCGCCGGTGCGTTGGTCACTAACGGCGGACGGGTCTTCGCTGTGACCGCCCTCGGGAGCGACCTCGCGGAAGCCCAGCGGAAGGCAAACGCCGCTGCCGCGATGATTCGATTCGACGGGGCGTTCTTCCGTCGTGACATTGGCCATCGCGTGCTCGGGCGTCCGGATCCGGTCGCTCGCTGACCGGTCCCGCCTCCGACCCCGAACCGCAAGCCGATTCGAATCTTCTTGCCAATCTGCACATGTTGCTGATAATGGGCTGATTCGACTCAGCCACGGCAGTCAGACTGTCGTACATTCTGACTGTCGCGACGCGGCACACCGCTATCGAGCGGTTCCACGTGCGCGTTGTTCGCTCCCTTCGTCGGCTTTCCGGAGATCCGAAGCATGATGCTGCGTCTCGTCCCCGCCACGCTTCTCGTAGCAACTCTTGTGGGTTCCACCCTCGTCTCTGAACGAGCTTCCGCCGGCGCCAAGGGTTCTGGCTCCTCCGGCGGCACCGTTTCGAGTTCTCCCGCGAGCGCGAGCAGGGCTCGTGCGAATGGCGTCGCCGAGAATCCCAAGGGCGCAACCGCGGCTTCCGTCGAGAAGTCGGCGCGCACGATCGCCTCGCCAATGGCCGTGGACGAGTTGCCAGGCGCCGGACCAACCGCTCTGAATTTGGATCCGTTGTTGCGGACACCGCGCGCGGCGTACCCGAAGGTGCCCACCGAAGCCCTCAACCTTCCGATCAATCGCGTGACCGGCCAAGTCAGCTTCACCGGTCGCATCATCGTGAAGCTCCGCGACGAGCTCGGTGCTCGTGCCGCGAAGGACGCACCCGCCGATCGGGTGTTCAGCCTCTCCGGAGCTGACCTCTCGGCGTTCGATCAGGTGCTTGGACAGTTCGGCGGTTCGGTGCAGTCATGGATCGCTCACAAGGGCGATCAGGCCCTTCGAACGCTGGAACTGAGAGCCGAAGCCAACAGCGGCCGGGGTCAACCTGATCTCGCGAGCTTCATGCTGGTGACAGTTGCAGCAGGCAAGGAGCTTGATGCTGGCCGTGCTCTCAACGACCTCGGCATCGTGGAGTTTGTGGAGTTCGAACGACCACTCGAAACGCACCAGACCATCACCGGCTGCGATCCGAACAACCTGACCGTCTGCAACATCCCCGGCACCAACTGCATGGATGCGGTGAACGGCCTCATGTGCAATCCCGAGCCCGGCTGCCAGCCGACCACGCCCCAGATCTGCGAAGCAGGATGCAAAGACGTCCTCTGCTGCCAGCTTGTCAGCTCCTTCCTCATCTACTGCGACGACACCGACCAGCCCAACGGCTGGGACGTCTATTGCGCCGCGTACGCGAACCTGCTCTGTGACGGCACGATCTACGACACGAGCGGTAGCCTCCCCCCAGCGGAACGTTACGACCCTTGCTTCTCCGACGGCGCTGGCGCTCCGAATCCGCTCTTCGCCGCGATCGCTCCGATTATCTCGGGTGGTTGCTTCGAAGCGCACGACGGCCGTGGCTGTGACAAGGTCCCCTGCTGCTTCGCGGTGTGCAGCCTTGATTCCGTCTGTTGCACCATCGCGTGGGACGCCTCGTGCGTCTCACTCGCGCAAAGCGCGGCTCTCACCAACATCTGCACCGGCACCCCTGACATCGGGCCAACCCCGGACTTCAAGGGCTACCTCCTCACGAATCCGAACTTCCCAGGCATCGGCGAAGTCCCGTTCTTCGCCGCGAACTGGCAGACGTACCTGCTCGGGGAACCGACCCTCGGCAGCTTCGCCCCCCCGCCGCCGCCGGACTCGACCAACGTGTTCCTGAGCAGCGGCTTCCGTGGCGGTGGCTACGACCTCAACGGACTGCGGGCGCTGCAGACCCAGTTCGCGAATGTCTACCAAGGTGGTGCCGCTCCGAAGCTTAACGGTGCTGGCATCAAGGTCGGGATCATCGAGTTCTCTGCCTACGTCAATCACGAGGACTTCACGCTCGACGCCGCTGGCCAACCGCTCCTGGTTCCGAAGGTCATTCTTGAGCCGGGGCAAACTCCAATCCTCATCGCTGGTGGCGCGAACCAGCCGATGCACGGCACAGCAACTCTGGGCCAGTGCGTCGCTGCCGAGAACGGTTTCGGTGTAACGGGCATTGCCCACGAAGCCCAGGGCTACTTCTTCCCGACGCTCTCGGTCGAAGAAGGCTCACGGCTTCCCAGTGCGATCATCTCGGCGGCTGAGACCTTTGCGGACGGAGACGTCCTCAACTTCTCGATCGGCTTCCCTGGCGCGGGACCGATCATCGTCTCGGAGCCCATCG
>JBBQCR010000451.1:0-3034 GCA_038318935.1 Phycisphaerales bacterium | reverse complement strand
TGGCGAGACTGAACGCGCACGTCAACTCAGGAAGCGGAGCAATCGCTCGGCGGCGAGCGGTCGGGCCGGCCGGCGATCGCTGTCACGCTGGAGTTTCCTTTCCGCGGTCAGCGCTGTTGGGGTGAGGAGCTCAGTAATCTTCCGGCAACAGCACCGTCGTCGCCGACCGGTCGGCCTCGGTGATGATCCAGAACTTCACGCCCGAGCTCGAGCGATAGGACGAGAGAAGACGCTCGCCGTTGCGGACTGCGGCGTCATTCGCCGCTCGGTCCTCGGTGCCGACGTCTCCCCAGTCGCCTCGCGCGTGGCGAGCGAGTGCCCGCTCGACGTCGCTGCGGTCGACGTTCGCGAGCGAGTTGGGCGTCGCGACCAGTTGGCCGAGGCGAAAGAGTATGCGTCGCTCTGGGGCAGGGGAGACCATGACTGTTCATCGCACACTCGCGATGTGTTAAGCAATGCTCGACAGCACTGGACCGGAGACTTCCGCGAACGCCGGTGCGTCGCGCCGTTGCTGACGATGCGGGTTGACGGTCATCCTTGAGTGCGCTATTTCTCGGGTCGCAAGCCATACGAGCGAAGGGAGGAGCGATGGAGCAGATGGATGATCGAAATCAGCCACGACAGCGAGACGGAGCATCCGTGGCAGGTGCCGGCGAGCCTTCGCCCCTGGCTCAGGCCGCCTTCAGCGCTGTGCCGCCGGACGTCGCCGGCGAATTGACCACGGAAGTTTCCTCAGAGTCGCATGAGACCTATCTCGCGAGACGGCGTCGCGAGCGCGACGCTGCCATCGACGGGCTTCTCGCTGGCGCCACGGAGCGAGGACAACCCTCGTCGCGTGCGTTCTGGGCGATGGTGTACGACTTCGAGATGGCGCCCATGACAACGAACCGGGCGCAACTCTGGTTGATGGGAATCGCGGCACCTCCAGTTGCCGAGCTCACGGACGACGCGTTGGCAACGAAGCTCCTTGAGGTCGTTAACGGGCTCGCCCGGCTCAGCATCTACCTGAACAACACGAATCATCTCACCGACCGAGCACTCTACGAGCGGCTCGTCGGCGATGTCCTCGATGAGGACATTCGCGACATCGCCGGCGCGCCAGACGTACAGGAGTGGATCGACATGAACCTCGACGACACGACGGGCAGCTCGCCCGTCGTCTGCGATCGCGACGACCGGCTGCCGCGGCCCGAGCCGCGCGGGCGTCACGAGACCTAACGCCGCACGTGTCGGCGAATGCCCTTGCATTTCAAGGGTAGACGCGCGATGGTGGAGCCTGAACGCGATCGCGACGAATTCGTCGCGATCTTCACCCAATCGGAGATCCACCGATGCCGCACTGTCAGACACAGCCGCAACTTCCGAGTCACGTCGTCATCAGCGGCGCTGCCCTCGACGCGATTGTCGCAGGCGACATCGCGGCCGCGGTGCGCCGGCATGTCGGCGCGACCGACGCCGAGGATGGCGATCAGGCGGGCGAGTCACCGCCGCCGATCTTCGGCAACGCTCGGGTGCTCTCGTCGTTTCGCGATCGGAACGGGACGACGTTCTGGATTCTCACTGAGGCCGATGGTGAGTCGACGTCGATTCTGCTGCCGAGCGAGTTCTAGCTGCGTTCGACGCCGATGGAGTCAGTCGGTGCGAAGACGCTGTTGACTTTATCCGCGAGATCGTGCGATGACGCTATCAGCCAGGTGGTGTGTCGCTTTCGCTCTCACGGTTTTATGGAGGCCAGCATGAATGAAGATAAGAAACGCACGGTGGACCAACCGGACGGCGAGAAGACTCGTCCCGTCCACGTGGTCCGCTATGGTTCGATCCGTGCTTCAGTGTGGGCGAACCAGACTCAGAACGGCGTAATGCACTCGGTGACGATCACGCGGAGTTTCAAGGAAGGCGAGGAGTGGCACGACAGCACTTCATTCGCCCGTGACGAGATCCTCGCTGCGAGCAAAGCTCTCAACGAGGCCCACTCGTGGATCTACGCAGAATTGTCGAAGGTATCCCGCGAAGGACGTTCCTCGCGCGATGCGATTGATTGACGGAAGGTTTCGCGAAGGCACCAACACACCACCTGGCCTTCCTGTGGCGGATGCACGGGCGATCGCGCGCCGAGAGACCCGTGTATCGGTGTTGGTCCCGGGGGCTGGTCTCGGGTGCTGGTCCCGGGTCCGATGAGTGACGGTCCGTTCCGGAATCGCCACTCATCCCTCCCAACTCCCACATCTCGGTCGGACGCCGCGGTTGCGGACACTGAAGGTGACGCTGGAGGCGATGGGACAAGCATCACACGCCCGGTATCGAAGGAGCGGAACGAACTCATCGATTGTACCTTCGCGTTTCGACGAACTGCTTGATGGGTTAGGCACACCGGACCCGAAGAGCTAGGAACGGCACCGAAAGAGGCCTTGCGATGAACCCTGACGCGATCATTCATTCTGACCCCCAGATCCTCGGCGGAACGCCCGTCTTCGTCGGCACGCGCGTGCCGGTGAAGTCCCTGATCGACCACCTCGAGGCTGGCGACTCTCTCGATGTCTTTCTCACGGACTTTCCCACGGTGACTCGCGAGCAGGCGATCGCAGCGCTGGAACTCGCATGCAAGCTGTTGGAGAGCCGTGCGGCTGCTGCTTGACGAGTGCGCTCCGCGCACGCTCGTTCCGGACCTCGCCGAGTTCGGTGCAGCCCATGTCGGTGACCTTGGCCAAACTGGGGCTGCAAGGGCAAGCAGAACGGGGAGCTGATCCGCGCGATGACGGCGGCTGGATTCACCGCGCTTGCGACGGTGGACCAGAACCTCGCGTACCAGCAGAATCTGCTGGATGCCGGCGTGGTTGTCGTGGTGTTCATGATGTTCATGCTGCGGTCGAATCGCAGGGCTGACATCCTGCCGCTCCGCCCGAATCTCCGGCGGCAACTTCCGTTCGCTCGCAAAGGCGAGCTGCTGCGCCTCAGCGTCTAACAGTTCGTCGAATCGAAGTCGCGGTGACGCTTGCGAGGCAAGGCCGCCCAGCGGCCATCGTCGCGTGCGTTG
>JBBQCR010000450.1:0-3035 GCA_038318935.1 Phycisphaerales bacterium | reverse complement strand
TTGTAGCGATGAAGGTTTGAGCGGCCACTTTTGGCGATATAGACGCCAAAAGCCGCGTGGAACAGGATCGGGAGCCAGAGGACGAAGATCTCGATGAAGACCAAGGCCGGAAGGCCGTGGATGAAATCGACTTCGTGCTGGAAGGTCGCCACCCCCGCGCCCGCTCCGTCGATGCCGCTGAACTTGTTGGCGTTCAGTACCGCTCCCCAAGCGATGGAAGAGTTGGTAATGAGGTGCGGAAAGAGGAAGGCACCAATCGGCACGACGCCGCTCAGCGAATGCAGGCGGCGGAGCAGGAAGTAGTGGCGATCGAGGAAAGTCGCGGAAGAAGGGGAGCCGTGGGCGGCTGTCGCTGGAGCGGACATGCGCGGGCGAGCCTCGAAAGGAGGAGCGTCCGAGACGGGTCGATGATCGCCAGCGGTCTGGCGTCACCCATCGGCGGAAGCGGATCGCGGAGTATAGGCGAAGGGAATCGCCGGATCAGTGCGTGGGGCGAGGGCAACGCGAGGTTACGGCGCTTCGATGATCGGACGACGCGCCGTTGGCGGGCCTCCGATGACGCTGCCGCCAAGAGGCACGCCGGGACCAGCGGTGCGCATCGGTCCGACACCGGTACTGGTGGCTCCGGCACCGCGAGCCTGCATCTGCTGGGCAACCATCGTCGCGATCTGCATGAAGCGACCGCGAAGTTGGGCCAGGACCGACGTCAGGTCCTGTGCCTCGTCGGCGGCGAGGTTGCCCTTGGTCTTCTCTTCCAGCACGCCCAGGAGATCGATCGCGAAGCGGGCTCCGAGCAGATCGACCACGGGACGACCCTGCTCATCGCCGTAGGCCCCAAGTCCCATGAGCGCCTGCGACGCCAGCACACCAACGAGACTCTTGAAGTCCGCCGGGGGCATCTCTTCCTCACCAGCAGCGCCGCGCGGGCCGCGTTCCGCCTCACGCTTCGTTTCGCGCTGGACTTCGAGTTCGGCAAGTCGTTGCTTCTCCGCTTGCGCTTGCGCTTTCCAGTCGCTGTCGATGTGGAGTTTCGGGGTCGCGGGAGGTTGCTCGGACATGATGACTCCAACCAGGGAAAGGGTGACGCGGAAGCGGGCAGCATCGCGGCGCAGCGCGGAGATTCGGAGTATAGACGCACCCTCGCGGCAAATGCCGGTGCGGACTACACTCCCCGCCGTGCCCCGATCCTCCGCGTTGATGCGATTCCCTGCGGCGATGGCCCTGACGTCTGCGACTCTGCTCGCGTGTCTCGGCCTTGCGAGCTGCTCGACGCTCGAGGTGGAGGACGTGAAAGCCCGTCCGGTGGCGCTTGCGGACTTCGCAGGTGCAAGCGGCGGGGCCATGCAAGAGCCGCGCGACTACTTCGGGATGTTGCCGACGGTCGACCCGACCCTCGAGAACGTCTCCGAGAGGGAAGTTCCAGAGATTCCGGCGCCAGCGCTGGCGAAGGGGAGCAAGTCAACTCCGGCAGCGGCGCAACCTGCGGGGACGACCGTTGAGGATCCAGCGTCCTCGGACCGACAGCGGTGGCTGATCGACGGCCTTGTCGGCCAGATCAATGGTCGCCCGGTGTTTGCCGACGAGTTCCTTGAACCGATCGAAGCAAGTCTGCAGAAGTTGTCGGCACTCACCGATCGTGCCGCTGCTCGCAAGGAGATCGAGAACCTGGTCGCAGCCCGATTCGAAGACTGGGTCAACAGCGAGTTGATCATCTCCGAAGCCGAGAGCCAACTCTCGCCCGAACAGCAGGAGGGTCTCTTCGCGTGGCTTCGCACGATTCAGGAGAGCGAAGTCGCGGAGCGAGGCGGGAACGTCGCCGAGGCTCGCAAGAGTCTCGAGGACGACCTCGGCATGAGTATCGACCAGTTCCTTCAGCAGCGCCGTGACGCGGCGCTCGCGAAGTACCTCATCGATCGCAAGGTCACCCCTCGAACGATCGTGTCGTGGCGCGACATCGAGCGCGAGTACCGAAGGCGAGTCGAGGAGTTCAACCCGCCGCCGAGGGCGTCGATCGGACGCATCGCGATCAACGTCAAGGACGACGCTCTGAAAGTCGAGAAGGTCAAGGCGATGGCGGCCGAGGGCAAGCCGTTTGTTGACATCGCTGATGCCCTGAAATTGCCCAAGGGTGGCGTGCTGACAGAGATTGTTCTGGAGCCTGGCCAGTCGGTCGATGCGGCGATTCAAGCCGACAAGAGCTTGAACGACGCCATCAAGGCCCAGCTCCGCGGGATTCCGGTGGGGGTCCTCAGCGCCCCAGTCGAGGCCCGTGGCTTCGTAGTGTGGCTGGCCGTGGTGGGCGTGAAGGAGACCGCAGCCCGCAATCTCTTTGACACGGACGTGCAACTGCAGCTCAAGGCCGAACTCACCGCTCGTCGCAGTGCGATCGAACGGTCGAGGTATCTGACCAAGTTGCGCACCCGATGGGTCTCTGACGACATCGGACAGATCTACGAGCGCTTGCTGCAGATCGTCTACAACCGCTACTGGAAGCAGTGAGCGGCGCGACGTTCATCAGCGTCTCGTGCCCTGACAGCTCAAGGACGAAGCAGGCCCCGGCGCTTCGGTGGAGGACCATCCTCAACCGCCGACACGAAGTGATGAGTCACGCGATCGCCCTCGTCGCGGAGGGCGACGGTGATGACGTCGATGCGCGGCACGCGCCCAAGGCAACGGGGATCGCCCGCGAGGCGCATCGCGAGGCGTCGGAGCCTCGCAGCCTTCGCCGGACCGACCTGCAGTTCCGGAGCCACCGGTCCTCCGTGACTTGACTTCACTTCGACGAGGACCGGCTGGCTGAAGCGATCGAGAGCGAGCAGGTCACCCTCGTCGTGGCCGACACGGATGTTGGCTTCGAGCAGTTCCCAATCGAGGGCGATCAGGTATCGCGCGGCCGCCTGCTCACCGCGATCGTGGGGCCACGGCCGCGAAGGCAGCACCGAACGAAGCAACGATTCCAACGCCCGGAGCACGTCTCTCCACGGTCGCCAGACGCGCCATGCTCTTGAGGCCGGTGACGCTTTCCGTGGCATGAT
>JBBQCR010000449.1:0-3039 GCA_038318935.1 Phycisphaerales bacterium | reverse complement strand
CTCCCATCGGCATCCGGGATGCCGTGATCTCGGGAATCTGCACCAATTTGCGCGACTCGGTCGATCAGGCCGATGTGACCACCGACGCCGATCGACCCGTGGCCTGATCTGCAAGTCTGCGCGGCATCGTCGAAGGGCCGAGATGTGACCGAGTTGACTCCCGTTCACGGCAAGCGGACGGGGCCGCCACCAACGAGTCCCACAGTGCATTTCCTTGGTTGAGCAGTCAATTGGTAAACTCCGACGCCTCAGTCGCCGATCGTCGCAATCAAGTTCCTGCGCCGTTGGTAAGCAACTCAACCGGCCCCTCACTGGGCTATCACGGGGTCCGCGACGGTGCTCACCGGTCCTCATCGGCATCCATCAACCGACGTCGATCTCCGGTGAATGCCTCCAGCTCCGAGACCTTCAGCCGTCGTAGCGCCGCCGCCAATCGAGCGCGGCTGCGAGCGATGCCCTTGAATCGCCAGATGTCGACGCACCTCGGGATCGGCCTGATGATCCACGACCGCCGGGCGATGACAGCGGTGGCGTTCCGGCTTCGGTTGGGGTTCGACTCGTCCTGCTGGGCACCGCGATGAAGTTCATTCTCTCGCTCGACTACGAGGTTTTTTTCGGCGCAGCGACGGGCAGCGCTACGCGAACCCTGATCGAACCAACGAACGCACTTCTGCAAATCGCCGATCGCCACGGCCTGAAGATGGCGTTTTTCGTCGACATCGGTTTCCTCCTCAAACTGCGTGAGGAATCATCAAGGTCAACGCAACTCGCCGCCGATTTCTCAGCCGTTCGTCGGCAACTTGAAGATCTGCATCAGCGCGGCCACGACATCCAGTTGCACATCCACTCGCATTGGGAGGATTGCCGTTGGAGCGGTGCCGAGTGGACGATGGACACTCGGCGGTTTCGCCTCCACGACTTCGCTGCCCCGGAGATTGCCGACATCGTCCGAAGGTACAAGGCGGCTCTCACCGAACTCTCGGGGAACGAGCGCATCTTCGCCTACCGCGCTGGCGGCTGGGTGATCCAGCCATTCGATCGCATTCGCGAGGCCCTCCGGTCCAATGGCATATACGTCGACAGCACTGTGTTCCGCGGCGGGGTGAGCGACTCCCGTACACACTTCTTTGACTTCCGATCCGCTCCGGAGAAGTCTTCATGGCGGTTCGATGACGATCCATTGCGCGAGGATGAGCGCGGCTACTTTCTCGAAGTACCAATCGCGTCACACCGAGTGTCCCCCGCCTTCTATTGGAAATTCGCCGTCGCGAAGAAGTTTGGCGGCGCGCATCACAAAGCCTTCGGCGACGGCGTCGCCATCCCGTTGGGTCGCGGCGATCTGTTCAAGAAATTGGTTCGGCCCTCGGCAAGCGTCGTTTCGATGGACGGCTACAAGTCGTCGTTCCTACTCGACGCGTACCGGGACTACACGCGAGCGGGCAGAGAGTATTTCGTCGTGATCGGTCATCCGAAGTCATTGACCCAATACTCACTTGGCATGCTCGACAACTTCTGCTCCGCCGCCGGTGGCGAGCATTGCATCACCTACAGAGAGTTTGCGCGATGAGCGGCGTCCGTTCGATCAACGATGGCACGTCGTTCGGATCGAGGGCCTTTGCCCAGCGCCGTCCCTGATTCGAGTTCGCTTGCGTCCCTTCCTCGTGTCCGGCTCGGTCGTCGTCAACCATTGAATCCAACATGTCGCAGTCACTCAAGATTCTCATCGTCGCCGGGGCGCGGCCGAACTTCATGAAGGTCGCGCCGTTGATGAAGTGCATCGCCCGCCGCAATGCGAGTGCCCCGTCGGGAAGCCCACGCCTGACGCCTGTGCTTGTCCATACCGGCCAGCATTACGACCACAAGATGTCGGAGATTTTCTTCCAGGAACTGGGTATCCCGGCGCCGGACATCAATCTCGGTGTTGGCTCTGGATCGCATGCCGTCCAAACGGCCCAAGTGATGACGGGCTTCGAGGGAGTCTGCCTCGAACAGCGGCCAGACTGGGTCGTGGTCGTGGGTGACGTCAATTCGACGATCGCCTGCACCTTGGTCTGCGCGAAACTTGGGATTCGTGTGGCACACGTCGAGGCTGGATTGCGGAGCTACGACCGTGCGATGCCCGAAGAGATCAACCGACTGGTGACTGATGCGCTGGCCGATCTGCTCCTGACGCCATCGGAGGACGCCAACGACAATCTACGACGTGAAGGTGTTGCCGAGAGCCGCATTCGACTGGTCGGCAACATCATGATCGATTCGCTCGTCGACAATCTCGACCAGGCTCGTCGAAGCAAGATCCTGGAATCCCACAGCGTCCAACGAGACGCATACATCTACGTGACCTTGCATCGCCCCTCGAACGTGGACCACCGAGAGAGTCTTGCGGCGATCATGGCGGCTCTCGAACGGTTGAGCCACGACTACCCGGTCCTCTTCCCGATGCACCCGCGCACTCGGAAAATGCTCGAAGACAGCGGGATGGGGGTGCGGGCCACAGACTCACTCAAGATCATCGAACCCGTGGGCTACCACGACTCGCTCTGCCTGACCGAGCACGCCCGGTTGGTGTTGACCGACTCCGGGGGGCTTCAGGAGGAATCCACGTACTTTCGAACGCCCTGCCTGACGCTTCGTCCCAACACCGAGCGTCCTGTGACGGTGACCTTGGGGAGCAACAAGTTGACGACCATCGGGAGCCTGACCCAGGACCTTCACGACGTCTTTCGTCGCCCTCGACGGATCGGCGAGGTTCCGTCATTGTGGGATGGCCGTACTGCCGATCGGGTATTGGACGCACTCGTCCTGTGCGGCAGGTGAGGCACCGGCCTCGCCGCTGAGAACGTCAAGGGTCCTTGAGCATCCGCATGTCCAGCAGCAGCCACACTTCTTCGCGCCGAGTGAACTTTCTCGGGTGTCCCATGGACCTCTTGACCAGCCGCGAATTCCTGGACGAGGCCCGGGCCGCGATCGACCGACGAGATCGGCCGCGGACAGTGCAGTTCGTCAACGGCAACAAGGTCGCGAAGATCGCCGAGGACC
>JBBQCR010000448.1:0-3051 GCA_038318935.1 Phycisphaerales bacterium | reverse complement strand
TCCTCCGGGAACTCGCGAGCATCGCGGTCTCGCGCGACTGCGGCCGCATGGAGTGGTCGGTCCTTGATTGGAACGAACCGGCAATCGGCTTCTACAAGGCTCTCGGCGCCGCGCCGATGGACGAATGGACCACCTATCGCGTCACCGGCGATGCCCTCACCGCGCTCGCAACGCGCTCCTGAACGCTGCACATGCCAACAACTCCGCCTCCTCTCGCCACCGCACACAGCTTCCCGATCGGTGCGACGGTCACTCGCAGCGGCGTCAACTTCAGCGTGTTCTCTAAACACGCATCCCGAGTTGAACTTGCCCTCTTCGACGGCGTGAATGATGCAGTGCCCAGTCGAGTCATCGCCCTCGACCCCGCGCTTCACCGCACCTATCACTATTGGCACGTGCACGTGCCGGGCATTCGGCCCGGTCAGCGATACGGATGGCGAGCCGATGGACCGCGCGATCCACACCGCGGACTGCGATTCGATCCGACGAAGCTCCTGATCGATCCGTATGGACGTTCGATCGACGTGCCAAAGGCGTTCTCGCGCGCAGCAGCGAGTAGCAGCGGCGACAACGCGGGCCAGGCGATGAAGTCGGTGGTGACCGACACAACCGCATACGACTGGCAAGGCGACGAACCTCCGCGCACGCCCTTCCGACGTTCGGTGATCTACGAGCTCCACGTCCGCGGTTTCACCAAGCATGCGAGTTCAGGCGTCGCTGCCAATCGCGCGGGCACGTTTGATGGACTTGTCGACAAGATCCCGTATCTCAAGGATCTTGGCATCACCGCCGTCGAGCTGATGCCGGTCTTTGCCTTCGATCCACAGGACGCGCCGGCCGGACTGGTCAACTACTGGGGCTACTCGCCGGTTTCGTTCTTCGCCCTTCATCCCGCGTATTCCGCACGCTGGCTGGCGACCGGCGATCCGCTCGCACCGCTCGATGAGTTTCGCGACATGGTGAAGGCCCTGCACCGTGCGGGGATCGAGATCATCCTCGATGTCGTCTACAACCACACTGCGGAAGGAAGCGTGAACGGTCCGTCGTACTGTTACCGCGGACTCGCCAATCGCGGCTACTACCTGCTCGATCCGGACGATCGCGCGAACTACCTCGATTACACGGGCTGCGGCAACACGCTGCGCGCGAATCATCCGATCGTGCGCCGGCTCATCTTGGACAGCCTGCGCTGGTGGGTGCGCGAGATGCATGTCGACGGTTTCCGCTTCGATCTCGCGGCGATCCTCTCACGGGACGATACGGGCCATCCCGTGAGCAATCCGCCGACGCTGTGGGATATCGAGAGCGATCCGGTCCTCTGCAACGTGAAGCTGATCGCCGAAGCATGGGACGCCGCAGGTCTCTACCAGGTCGGTTCGTTTGTCGGCGACAGTTGGAAGGAATGGAACGGGCGATTCCGCGACGACGTGCGACAGTTCATCAACGGGAAGCTCGACAGCGTGCGCGGGCTGCCGCCACGACTGCTGGCAAGCCCCGATCTCTATCAAGGTGAACGCCATGAACCCGAACAAAGCGTCAACTTCGTCACCTGCCACGACGGCTTTACCTTGCACGATCTGGTGAGCTACGACCGCAAGCACAACGACGACAACGGTGAAAATGGTCGCGACGGATCCGACTGGAATCACTCCTGGAATCACGGCGTCGAAGGACCCACCGATGACCCTGCGATCAACGCCCTCCGCCACCAGCAGGCGCGGAACTTTCAGGCCATCAACCTTCTTGCCCTCGGCACGCCAATGCTGCTCATGGGCGACGAGTTCGGACGCACGCAGCGCGGCAACAACAACGCGTGGTGTCAGGACAACGAGATCAGTTGGGTGGATTGGAGTCTGCTCGCGTCGCACGCGGATCTCCATCGCTTCGTTCGCACGCTCATCTGGGCGCGTGCGGGCGACCATCATCCGCTCGTCGTCGGCACGACGCTGCAGGAAGTACTCTCCAACGCGACGATCCGCTGGCACGGCGTGCGACTCAATGCGCCCGACTGGGGCGAGACGTCACGCTCGATCGCGATGGAAGCGGTCCGCAACGACGCCGGCTTCCGTGGATGGATGGCACTGAACTCGTTCGAGGAAGCACTGACCTTTGAGTTGCCGCCCGCACCGACAGCATGGCGACGTCGCCTCGATACCAGCCTCGCCTCACCCAATGATGTCTCTGACGGCGCTGCGATGCAGATCGTCACCGGCGGGACCTATCGGGTAGCGGCCCACTCGATCGTTGTTCTGCTCAGTAGCGCCGACCAGCCACGGTGATCGCGCAGCGCGGTCATGTCCGATTCTGGCGCGTCAGGCGATCATTGATCGCGTAGTCTGCCAGCGTGTCGCTCGACGATGATTACTGCTTCAAGGCGCTTACCGCCCGCGATCGCCGCTTTGATGGCGTCTTCTTCGTCGGCGTGACGACGACCGGCATCTACTGTCGCCCAATATGCCCGGCCCGCACACCGGGACGGAAGCGATGCCGATTCCACGCGACTGCCGCCGCCTGCGAAGCCGCCGGGTTTCGCCCCTGTCTGCGGTGTCGTCCGGAACTTGCACCGGGGAATGCCAGCGTCGATCGCGCAGCACGCATCGCACGTCGAGCTGCAGCCCAGATCGCATCGGGCGCCCTCGATGATCTCGGCGTGAGCGGACTTGCCGAACGTCTGGCCATCGGTCAAAGACACTTGCGCCGCATCGTTGGAGCTGCGTTTGGCGTCAGTCCCAAGCAACTCGCGTTGACACATCGCTTGCTCCTTGCCAAGCGACTACTCACTGATACCTCGCTTCCGATCGCTGAGGTCGCAAGCGCCAGTGGCTTCCGCAGCATGCGCCGTTTCCAGGATGCCTTTCGTTCGCACTACCACCTCTCGGCAACGGCCCTGCGACGCAGCGACGATCCGGTTGCAGGAGATGGCGAACTGCGACTGTCGCTCGCGTATCGGCCGCCACTGGCCTGGTCGGAGTTGCTGCAGTTTCTCAGGGCGCGCTGCTACGCCGGTGTCGAGAGCATCACCGGCAATCGCTACGCCCGCATCGCTGTCGT
>JBBQCR010000447.1:0-3054 GCA_038318935.1 Phycisphaerales bacterium | reverse complement strand
CTTCGATCGGAACCGTGCTGCGTTCGGTTACTCGCTTGCGAATCCGCCAGGAGGCTCTGGTTGCGGTCGTGATCAGCCACGACGACAGCCGCTGGTGATCGCGAAGATCGCCGATGTGATGCACCAAGCTCGCGAAGGTCGACTGATGGACATCTTCGCTGTCGCTCACCGACAGTCCGCACTTGCGCGGGATCGACCAGACGAGTCGCGAATAGCGCGTGACCAAGTTGTCCCAGGCCTCCCGATCACCAAGGAGGCAGGCTTCGACCAGTTCAGGATCGGTGCGGAAACTCGGCACGTGGCGACTAGCGTGGCGTGCCGCCGCTGCGAATGCAAGCGGTTGCCACCTCAATGAGGTCGGCCAGCCGGTCGAGCACCAGGTGCGGTCGCGGTTCGCAGGTGTCGACCGGATCAGCGGCGTCGAAGCCTCCACGAATGGCGATCGCGCCCGCTCCGGCGTTTCTCGCCGCTGCGATATCGAAGACCGAGTCGCCGACCAGCCAGATTGCCGAGCTGATGCAAGGGCCTTTGAGAGCCAACTCAGCGACCGCGAGAACTGGCTCGGGTCGTGGCTTTCGTCCGCACGCAGCGTCGCCGCCAAGCCAGGCGTCCAGACGTTCGGTGAGGCCGTAGTGATCGAGAATCCGCCCGGTCGGTGCGGTTGGCTTGTTGGTGAGGACCGCCGTCGCGAGGCCGAGCGAACGTATCGCGTCCAGGGTCTCGAGCGCCCGCGGAGCGAGCGTTGAGCGCTCGCAGCAGTGCTCGATGTAGATCGCCCGAAACTCAGCGAGCGCCGCCGTGACCTCCGCCGGAGTCGCTTCGTGCTCCCGACCGCCGGTCAGACAACGGGCGATGAGAAGCTCGGCACCTTCGCCGATCCAGCGGCGGATCTGCTCCGCTGGCCAGGTGGTTCCGCGCCGTGACAACGTGACCTGATTGGTCGCGGCGGTCAAGTCGTCGAGCGAGTCGAGCAGCGTTCCGTCGAGGTCGAAGAGGACGACACGTGGGAGATCCAACGCCCCAGCGTCACTCATGTGTCGGTCCGCGATTCGTCGTCCGTAGAAAACGCGTGGCCCTGCACGGGATTGGCGATGAGATCGGCGATGAGCTCCAAGCGCGTCGCGACCCGCTCCATCGACTGCGAACGGGACGCGGGATCAAGCTGGACACACTCCATGACTTGCTTGGAGAGCAGGTGATGGATGCTGGGATTGCGCTCGTGCGGGGCAATCGGAAGCGGGATGCGTTCGATCTCGAGGGCACCCTTGTAGAGCCCGGATTGCTCATCCTTCGGAGGCATCGCGGTCGGTATGACCTCGCCCATCAGCACCCAGTACATGGTCGCGCCGAAGTTGTAGATGTCGGTCGCGGGCACGATCGCCTCGCGGTGCGCCTGCTCGGGTGCCATGTAACCCGGCGTGCCTTGGATGCGCTTCTTGATCGTCCCGATCGGGCACGCTTGGCCAAGGTCGATGATCTTGACGACCCCATCGGCGATCATCACGTTGGTGGGCTTCATGTCCGCGTGGACGAAACCCTTCTCGTGCATGTGGGCCAAACCGCGAGCGACCTGAGCGAAGATCCGGGTCGCCTCGAGTTGGTTCTTCGGCATCCGCTGGTCGATGCTGCCCGCGTCGACGTACTCCAGCAGCAGACCGACTTCGATAGTCTTGAAGAGCTTCTTCTTTCGGAAGAGGTCGATCATCGCCCGAATGGTCGGATGGTCGAGCTTCTTGCCAATGGCAAACTCGTCCTCCACCTGCTGGATGAAGCGGTCGTCCTTCTCGGTTCGGCGGACGACGTGCTTCAGGGCCCAGACCTGCCGAGTCTTGGGATCCTGTACCAAGTGGAGCTCACTGGCGGCACCTTGTCCGATGCGGGCAAGGATCTTGAAGCCAAAGAGGTCCGTCGCCATGAGGATCACAACAAGAGGTCGCACCGCCCGCAGGGTTGGCTTGCAACCACTTCGAACTGGAAGTCAGGCGATGCGAACGACTTCCGTCACCACGTCGCATCCCTGTGCCGCTGAGTGGATTGAAGAACCACGCGAAAACGCCCACGGTATCGGAAGCGTCCGGGAACGGCAATTGCGGCGAGCTGGAGGCGACGATCAGTTCCGCAGCGACGACTCGAAAGCCGCGACCGGGAAGCAGCGCCCCGGGCTGGCGACGTTCGCGAGGTCGGAGTGCAGGAAAATCTGGCTGTCGGGGATTTCGAGCTCTCGCTGCAGCTCGCTGACCAGGTCGGCCAACCGCGAGATCTGGGCGTCGGTGAAGTTGCGGCGTTCGCCGTTCCCGATGAGACAGATCCCGATCGCGTGTTCGTTGAACCACGCCGCGTCGGGCGTCGCGTTGCCCGCTCGCTCGGCGACGTGGGCCCCGGGTGCCTGTTGCAGCCAGCGAGGTCCGCTGGCGATGGCGCCGTCACCGAAGTCGATGCCGTTGCCGATGACGAAGTGGTAGCCGAGCGAGGCGTAGCCCCACGATCGGTGCAGTCGATCGAGCGATTCGGGACTGCCGCCCGGGGAACCCGAGTGGTGGATGACGATCGCCTTCCAGCGCGCCTTGTCCAAGCTCGGCGTCGAGCGCTCCGCACTTGCGTCGCCGACATTCGTCGCGACCGGAACTCCGCGAAGCTCGCCACCCGTCGCCAGGAGGACGCCAGCGGCAAGTGTCATGGCGACGCCGAATGCTCCCCAGACGATCCGGGTTCGACGCGCGCTTCGTGCACGCTTGCCGGACGTTGCTCCGGCGTTGGTTCGAGAGTTGGACCTTGACTTGCTCACCGGGGTGCTCGCAGAGGGTGCGGAAAGATAACTTCGTCATCGGTCAAAGCGACGAGCAACTGAGCAGAAAGTGGACAATTTCGCTCAACCGACGAAGGCGTGTCGTCGAGCCTGTGATCGAAGCGATCGTTGTTATGCGTCGAGTTCCGCCCCGTCCCGCAGAGATCGGTGGACACAAGGACAAGATGTGGAGCGCGGACGTGGGTCGCTCCACCATATGGCGCTTGCTACTCCGGCGGAGTGAGACGCGCACGGAGTGCCGGTCGGGG
>JBBQCR010000446.1:0-3056 GCA_038318935.1 Phycisphaerales bacterium | reverse complement strand
GGCCGACGGGGTCGATCCTGCAGACGCGATGGCTCGCTTGGAGGCTTGGGTGCTCGAGCACGTCGACAGTGGTGCTGTCCCCGTCTTCGTCGGTTTCAATGCCGCGTTCGACTGGATGTTCATTGCTGACTACTTCGATCGCTTTCTCGGACACAACCCGTTCGGGCACGCTGCCCTCGATATCAAGAGTTTCGTCATGGGGATGTCCGGCGTCGCGTGGGCAGGCACGAGCATGCGTTTCCTTGCGCCGAAGTACCTGGATGGGCGAAAGTTGAGCCACAACGCGCTCGGAGATGCGCGCGATCAGGCCGAGCTGTTTCGGGCGGCACGGGCCGAGGCGGCGCGCATGCAACCACCGGGGGTTTAGCAGGTCCAACCGCAAGGAGATCGATCCATGAGCACCGAATCGGACATCCAGAGCATTGTAGAGTCGGCCAAGCGGCTCGGCGTCGAGCTTGACGAAGCGGCGACCGTACAGTGGCTTGCCGCGATGGCGGCCACCGACGACGAACCAATAGTCGTCGATTCCGCAAGCGGAACCTTTGGTCACAGGGTGTCGATGTTGGACTTCAGTCCCCGCGATCTTGAGCGATTTCGCCGTATTGGCCATATCGTTGAGGTCACTGGACCGGACGGTGTCGCCGAGAGCGCGCTCGCTCTGTCAGGATCGGCCGCGCAGTCGAAGATCCAGAGTTTCCCCGGCGATGCTGACTATTTTCAACGCCTCAACATCATCGCTGCCACCCGTGAGGAGGCATGCGCCATTATGGCCGGACTTATGCGGGACAAGGTCATGACGACCCTGCAGGGACCGACCTACCAGTTTCTCGAGGCCAAGCTCGGGAGCTTCGCGTTCGACTGCACCCAGAACGGCGCGAAACGGTGGAAGGGTAGCCCGATCTCGTGGACCGCTGACGAGATTGTCGCAGCACAGGTCACGGTGACGAAAGACGATGGCACGACGGAGGTGTTGAGCTGGAACGAGGTCGCCTTGGACCCCGGATGGTGCAAGCTCGACTGGGTGGTCACCGACCCGGACCGCACGAGTTTGTCTAACGCGAGCAATGTCATCGACGTGACCTGGCAGGGACCGGATGGCGAGATCATCTCGCTCGACGGCTACCTCGATGCCTACTTTCAGGAGGTCTACCTCGATGCCGAGGACCTTCCGGTGTTCGCCAAGGTCGCAAAGTTCGTCTCCGACGATGCTCTAGACGACTACGTCGACCGGATCGAGGGTGAGGTGCGCAAGTACCTCACAGATCATCTCAACTACGGCAAGGCTGCCAAGCGCATGTACAACGTCTTCCGTCTGTCGGGACGCCACCTGGACGCAGCCTTCGTTCGCGAGCTGTTCGACGAACCAACCACGATTCTCTACCAGGTCTGGTCGCTCATCGTGACTTTGGAGAACGCCACGGAGCCGGGGAGTTCGATCCCGATCGAGGCGGTGCAGGCGCAGGCGGACACGCTCATCGTCGAGGTCGTGAGGGCGTTGGAAGGAGATCAGGAAGACGCGATCGTGCGGGCGCTTCTCCACCTTCGTCACACGCTCGAGAACCAGAACACCGGAGAGGTGCGCAATGCCGAGGTCGAAGCCGCCCAGAATCAGGTGGTCAACCTCATCAACACGTTCTACCGCGAGAAGCTCATCGCGATGCCCACCATCAAGGAGTACATCGACACGGTGCAGGCGATGGGGCCCGCGCACTAGCTCTCACGTTCTAGGTCTGATCAGACGAGGGCGTAGATCTCGCCGACCGGCAGTCCACCGCCGAGAACGGGGTCGTTCGTCGACTTCAGCACAGAAGCGACCGCGTGGGCGTCGAGCACACCGCGCTCCTGAAGCAACGCGAGTGCGACAGGAACTAGCGCACGGTTCGAGCCATCGATCATCTTGAGTGCTACAGCCGTGCCGTCGGGTGCTGCGGCCACGAAGACGCCCTCCGCACCGCTCTTGGCGACGAGCCCCAGTTCACCGATGACTTTGGCGATCGCTGGCGAATCGAGAGCCCACGGATTCGCCAAGATCGCGTCGGTCAGCCGCTGGCCCTCTGGCTCCGCCCCGCGGGCAATCAGGCCGGTGGCGCGCGCAAGTCCGGCAAGGGTCAGGGCGTGCACCGGAGCACCACACCCGTCGACACCGGAGTGTTCGACGGTCTCGCCGGCGTAGTCCTCCACCACGCGCCGGATGGCGAGTTGCAAGGGATGACGCGGCTCGAGATAGCTGGCGAGCGGCCAGCCGTTTGTCACACAGGCCAGCAAGAACGCCGCATGCTTGCCGGAGCACGTCATCGCGATCGGGGAAGTCGACGGCGCCTGCGCGCGAGCGGCGACATCCGATGGCCAGTCTGCCGGGCACTGGAGGGCGCTCTCGTCGATTCCGGCTCGGGTCAAGGTGGATCGCACGACGTCGATATGGCGCTGAGTGCCCACATGGCTTGCCGCGGCGAGCGCGAGCTGCTCGTCCGTCAGTTCGGTGCCAACGCGTAGCAAGGCCACTGCCTGCACGAGCTTCAGGGTGGAACGCGGATAGATCAGAGCGTCAGCATCGCCAAGTTCGCGAACGAGCACGCCGTCTGGGCCCAGCACAGCGGCAGCACCGAGATGGGTCGACTCGCGCATACCCGAGCGCTCAACCGCCGCGAGAGGAACAACGCCCGCCCAGGACAGGGCGTCTGTTACAGCGATGCGAAGGCCTCGTCGAGCACCGAGACAGCGTCGGCGATGAGCGCGTCGCTGATGGCGAGGCTCGGCAGGAACCGGAGCACATTTCCGTAGGTGCCTGCGGTTAGCACGATCACTCCCTGCTGCGCCGCAAACGCCGCGATGGCGCCCACAGCGGCCGAGTTTGGTTCGTGCGTGTCCGGGTCAACAAGCTCAATCGCGAGCATCGCCCCGATGCCGCGCACGTCGCCGATGATGGGGTACTTCTTCTGGAGCGCCTCAAGCGCGCTCTTCAGAACGCGCCCGATGCGCGCACCCTCCGCGAGCATGTTTCGGGACTCGATCTGCTCGAACACCGCAATTGCGGCTGCGGCAGAGACAGGGTTGCC
>JBBQCR010000445.1:0-3064 GCA_038318935.1 Phycisphaerales bacterium | reverse complement strand
CATCGTCTGAGGAAGAGCGATCTTGGACTCTCGCTCGATCTTCTGGAAGGTCGTTGCGACCAGGAAGAAGATCAGTAGCATGAAGACCATGTCGATGATGGGCGTGAGATCGAGCGCTGGCGCTTCGTGGGCGATTGTTTTCTGAAGCAGCATGGTGCATTCCTCCCCAGGTGACGTGGCGTATCAGGCGGTCACGTTGGCGTTGTCGTCGACTTCGACCACCCGCTCAATAGACCGGTCGATTGCCCGCTCGGGTTCCCGTTCTGCGACAACCGTGCGCCGTGCTCGCGGGCCTTCGGCGTGGTGCGCGAGCAGCATGCGACAGAGTGCAACAAGCGAGAGGACACGGCGTTCGATCATCGCTGAGAGAGCGTGATAGAGGAGGAGCGTCGGGATCGCCACGATCAGACCTGCGGCGGTGGTCACCATCGCTTCGTAGATGCCCGACGCGAGTAGTTCAGTGCGGCCCAGTGCCTCGGCGTTCTCCGCGACCGTGCGGAAGGCTTTGATCATGCCGAAGATCGTCCCGAGCAAGCCCAACAGCGGCGCGATGGTCGTGATGAGGGCAAGGGTTCGCAGTCGAGTGCGCATCATCGTCGCCTCGTACACACCGGACTCCGTCAGAGACTTCTCGATCTGGTCGTTCGGACGATGCCATCGGGTTAGTGCGGAGTCGGCGACGCGGGCTGCGGCGCTCGATTGTTCGCGACACAAGGCAAGCGCTTTCCCCGGACCTGCCGCGAGAGCCGCGCGAAGCGAATCGATGAACGTGGGTGGAATGACGCGGCTCGCCCGGAGTGAGAGTGCCCGCTCGATGGCGAACGCCAAGGCAACGAGCGAGCAGAGAACGATGGGGATCATGACGATCCCGCCTTTCCACGCAAGATCCCAGACGGTGCTGACGAAACCGCTTGCCGCGACGATTGTCGCGCCACGAGACGGTGCGACGGGAGCGGTGGCCAACGTGCCGGTGAGTCCGCTGGTCAGCACGCCTGTCATGCAAGAGAGAAGCATCGGTGGTCCTCGTGTTGAAGTCGGATGAAGGAAGGTGATCAGTCGGGTTGCGCTGTCGCGCGAGCTTTGGTCTGCTCGCGGCCTGGAAGTGCGTCGGGCTGGAGGCGGTCTGATTCCTCGCGCGAGAGCTCGGCCCAACGCGTGTCGGCAAAGCGAGTGCGAACCGCTGCGAACTGCACACGAGCGTCCTCGGGCTTGCGCATGGCGACGAAGCAGCGACCGGCCTCGAACAACGCCGCAGCCGACCACTCGGGAACGGTGAACAGGACGTCCACCTTGAGCAGCTCCTTCGCGGCCTCGTCGTACCTCTTCAGAGCGAAGAGGCACTCACCGATCTGAAACTGGGCCCGGGCAGCGGTCGGTCCGTCGTGTCGTGCGACGACGTCGCGATAGCACGCGATGGCCGCATCGTGCTGGCCGGCCTGCTCACGAGACCAGCCTTGCCCGAACCGGGCTAGGAACCAGCGATCGGACGATGCGAATCGTTCGATGAATGTCGAGAACGCGCGATCGCTCGCGCTCCAGCGCTGTGCCGCCGCGGTCGCCTCTCCGAGGCGCAGCAGCGCCGGCTGAAGGAGATCGTCGCGTGCGGTCGATTGGACGAGGCGATCGAGTGTCTCCGCAGCATCGTCAGCACGACCAGCGGCGAGCAGGGCCTCACCGAGTAAGAGCCCTGCCGAGTCGGCAAGTGTCCCCTTGGGTGCGATCCGAATCAGTTCTTCCAACGAGGTCAACGCGGCTGCGCTGTCACCCGTGCGGAGCGCCGAAGCGCCGAGCAGGTAGAGAACTCGTTCACGCAGCGCCGGGCGGTCGGGCTCGCGGGCCTCGTCAAGTGATTCTCTTGCGGTCGTCGCGAAGGTCAACGCTTCCGCGTGACGACTTGCCTCCGACGCGACGCGTGCGAGTTCGATCGCGGCAAACGGGCGATACGGCGATGGCTCCGTGAGGATCGCCTTGAGCTGCGTCGTGGCCTGATCGCGTCGCTGCAGCGCAACCAGCGCCATCGCTCGCTCGTAGCGCACGGCGACGGCGAGATCGGCATCGCCGATCGCCGTGGCACGTGTCGAGCCGTCGGCAATCAGGCCGTCGAAGATCACCAGAGCGTCGTCCGCACGGCCCTGCCGCGCGATGGCGATCGCGAGTCGGGCCCGCGCTTCGTCGATGCGCTGGTCCTTGGGGTGTCCGGCGATGAATCGCTTCAATGCCGCCTCCGCATCAGCGAACCGACCGCGGGATGCATGCGCCGCCGCGAGATCGATCAATGCGTCGTCGTCGGCATCCGCGAGCAGTGCGGCTGCGGCGTCGTTCTTGCCTTCGCGAAGCGAGAGCGACGCCAGTTGTCGCTGCGAGGCGGCATGGAGTGGATCGTCCTTTGCGGCAGCTCGCATCACTGTGTCGAACGCAGCTCGAGCTTCGTCGGCGCGTCCGATACCAGCGAGGATCTGCCCCCGCTCGAACGCCGCCTGCAACGCGGCGACGCTGCGCGGTTGCTCGCGGAGAAGTGTCTCGAACCGAGCAAGCGCCTCGTCCGTGCGTCCCGTTCTCGCCGCCGCGAGTGCGAACCGAAGCTGGGCGTCGGCGCGATGATCGGCGTCCGTCGGATCGAGCGTCGCCAGCAGTGCCGCGGCATCGCGTTCGACATCGGTCCAGCGGCTCGCGTACACGGATTGATCGAGAAGTTCCGAGAGGGCCGCTCGGCGAAGCGCTCTGTCGGTTTCCGCCAGTGACGCGAGTGCTTCCCGCAATCGGCGACCACCAGTCGCGACATCGCCGCTTCGGGTGTACGCCAGACCGGCGCGGACACGGGCGTGGCCGAGCGATGCGTGGTCGGCGTGCTTCTGGGCGAAGCGGTCGTAGGCTTCGGCGGCGGCCTTGAAGAGGTCCTGTGCAAAGAGCGCGTCGGCGCGAAGCAGCGCAGCGTCGGTGATGATTGTTGGCGTCGCCTGTGAGGTGAGGATCGCGTCTGCGGCCATGACAGTCTCGGCGTACTTGCCGATGCGAAAGAGTGCGACCGCGCGGTCAAGTCGTAACGACGGACGGGCGTTGGCAT
>JBBQCR010000444.1:0-3066 GCA_038318935.1 Phycisphaerales bacterium | reverse complement strand
ACTTCGACATCGCGGAGGAACTCGTCGTCGCGATTGATAGACACCGAAAATCCATCGAGATCCGCGGGGGGTCCTGCGACCTGCACCGGGACCAGTCGCAACACCGCCGTGCTGGAGCGTGACTGCAGGGTGAAGGTGATGCGAGCCCGGTCCGGCGTGATGCGTACGAGCGATGCCTCTTTGGTCAGCGCTTCGGGGACTCGCAGTCCGACGTCGAGCGAATGACGTCGTCCGGCTGGCAGCGTGTTCGCCTGAGCCGTTGGAAGGAACGCCTCGACGTGCGGCTCCGTGCCCAAGCCGCTGGCGAGTGACTTCGCAAGCGTGACCCGAACCGTCTGTGGTTCGGCGACCGTCTCACCGGCAAGTTGCACGCCTGGGATCGTCACGAGGACCTTGGCGTCGACGGTGACCGTCTCCAGAATGTCGATGGAAACCGACGCGGGCGTCGCGCTGATGGCAGCAACTCCAAGCGTCGTCAACTCGTCGGCCCGCACCAGCGCGTTGGTGAGGTCGAGCACGTAGCTTCCGGGAAGCGACGGGATGCCCGGGCGACCGGACTTGAGGACGATTGTCTTGCCGCCCAAGCGATCGGTTGCTCGTTCGAGATCGCGTCGCGATCCTTGGAGTTCGAGTTCGACCGAGAAGGCGTCGCCCGGCACGATGGTGGCGCGTTCGGGATCGGAGGGAGCGATGCGCATCGTCACGCTGACCGCCGCGGTTTCACGCGTCTGGCCTGCTGCCCAGAACCAGAGCAGCAGCGACACCACCGAGACCACGGCCACGTTCGCAAGCATCGGTCGCCATCCACTCATGCCGTTCATGCCGCGTCTCCCTTGGAGGAATCGGTGGCGGTGGACGTCACGTTGACTTCGGTAGAGGGATCGGTGAGTTCAGCCTCCAAGAGCGCGAGCAACTTGTCCTTGACCGCATCGCGGGCGATCGGCCCCGAGAGCGATCCGCGATAGGCGATCCGAATCGAACCGGTCTCTTCGCTCACGATCACCACCACGCAATCGGTGTCGACCGTCGCCCCGAGTCCCGCGCGATGGCGGGCACCGAGATGCGCTGGCACCGAGCCCTCTTCGGCAAGCGGCAATTGCATCCCTGCGCACCACACTCGGCCGCCGCGAATCACCGCGGCCAAGTCGTGTAGCGGGTTGTTCGGCCAGAAGATGCTCTGCAACAGGCTTGCGGAAACTTTGGCGTCCAGCTCCGTACCGCCCTCGGTGAGGTTGCCCAGCGGAACGGTCTTCTCAACAACGATCAACGCACCGAATCGACTTCGGCTGAGGAAGTCGACCGCGTCGGCGATCTCTTCCGCCAGCGTGCTCGCCTGTCCGCGGCCGCGACCGAAGAGTCTGGTCTGCCCGAGCCTCGACATCGCTTGGCGAATCTCCGGCTGAAACACCACCACCAGAGCGATGACCAGGAGAACCAGCAGTTGGTCGGCGAGAAACCGCAACCGTCCGAACGAATCGCTGCCGCCACCGACGTTGCCCAGCACCCGCACCCCTAAGGCCACCAGTCCGACCACCAGAGCGAATCCCTTGATCGCCCCCGCGCCGCGGGTGTTGCGGAGGAACCGGATGACCATCCATACGCCAGCCCAGATCACGCCGATCTCGACCGCAACCTCCAAGGGGTTGTAACCGCGGAAGAGGGAGTGAAGGAATCCGGTCAGCATGCGCGAGGAAGAGCCCCAATCGGGATCAGAGTCGAGACGGCGGCGAGTATAGCTTCGGCGACATCGCCGTTATGATCGTCCGATCATGAGTCGAATCACCGGAGCCTACGACCTCGGCCGCGCAACCGGCATCTGCGCAGCCTCTGGCCAGCCGCTGGAACCGGGAGCGCCCTGCGTCATCGCGCTCGCCGACGCGCCGGATGTCGAGAGTTCCAACGCCGGTACGCCATCAGGCCTCTTTCTTCGCCGCTTGGAGTTCAGCGAATCGGCGTGGGACATCATGACCAAGGAGCGCACCCGTCCCGCCGGCCTCTACTGCTTCTGGCGTACGACGTGGTCGGGCGGCCAGCGACGCAGCATGCTGGTCGACGACGAGACGCTTATCGATATCTTTCATCGACTCGACTCCGACGAGCGACCGCAGCGGGTCGCGTTCCGCTTCGTGCTCGCGCTCCTCTTGGTGCGGAAGAAGCTGCTTCGAATGGTCGGCCACACGCGTGACAAGGCAGCCGACGGAGCGGACCGTGAACTCTGGCTCGTGGTGCCGCGCGGCAGCGAGCCGAACACTCCGCCGATCGCGGTGGTGAATCCGCGACTCGGCGAAGAGGATGTTCGCGAGATCGCCAATCAACTCGGCGAGATCATGTCGGGAACGGCGTGACACGATCGCCGCGAGCGACTGTCACGCGGAAGGATGACCAGATGCGATGCAACGCGAACATTCGACAGTCGGTGATGTTCCCGATCCCGGTCGCAGTCGCGATCGCGGTCGCGTTCGCGTTGGCTTCGGCCTTGGGCGGCTGTCAGCCGCAGACCGGGGAGTCGAGCGAAGATCCGTCCGAAGTGACCACTGAGATCGTTCTCGATCCCGGCACGTCGCCGGCACCGCCCGTGATCGAAACTCCGTCCGCGTCGCCGCTGGTGCTGAAGGCCGCAGCGGCGCAGACCACGCGACTGCAGCGACTGCGTTTCCTTGAGAGTACGGGCACCATCGAGTTCCGCTGGAAGGACGATGGAGGATCGCACTTCGAGCAGTGCGACCTCGACATGTTTCTGCTGCTGCCGAATCGCACGGGGTTCAGCCTGAAGAAGCTCGGTGAGCGATACGCGTGGCTCGGATCAAACGAAAGTCGGTGGTGGGTGTTTCGGCTGAAGGACGCTCCGTCGACGCTGGACGTCTGGCCCGCGTACGAAGATCGCACCAACGGCATGTCGATCCTCTCGCCACGATCCATCATGCTGCTTGCGGGATTGGCGCCCATCGCCGCTGAACCAACGACCAGTGCCCGAGAGGACGCAACGACAAAGACCCTCGTGATCGATGTGGCAGCGGTGGAATCGACGCAGACCGTGGCCTCGCGGTGGACGCTGGACGCATTCAC
>JBBQCR010000443.1:0-3077 GCA_038318935.1 Phycisphaerales bacterium | reverse complement strand
CATGCGCTCATCGACGGTCACCATTGCAGTGCCGAGCGCCTGCTCGGGAGCGTCGGCGGACCGCCCCGCGAGCCAGTTCGCTGTCGCCTGTCGTTGCAGGTGGGTGAAGGTGACGATCTCGATGATCGCCGTTTCGGGTTCGCCGGAGCTGGCCTGTTCGGCCAAGGTCGTCACGACATGCAATCGCAACCGCTGCGCCTCGCGCTCGACGTCGGGCGCGGTGATCGCTCGCGTGGCGCGATCGAGCTCGTCCACGCTGGCGTCGACGTTGTCGAGTAGCGCTCGCTGCAGCGCCCTGCGATCAACCTTCCCATCGGCACCGGTCAGATACGCGGGCTGACCACTGGGCGCGGCGGACTCTTTCGCCGCCATCGGCGCGCAGGCGGCAGCAAGCGATCCGAGGAGGATTGCGAAGCTGAGTCGTCGAGGCACGCACATCATTGGGGGGTCGGAGTCTATCGCTTGGGCGGCGATTGGGCCGGTGTCGCTGCGGGGTTGGGTTGGGCAACAATCTTGAGCATCCCCTTGCCGAGCGCGTCGCCGACGAGGAAGTAGGTCTCGGCGTTGCCGAACTCGTGATGGCCGTGTCCCGGATTGGGAGAGACTTCGGGGGCGCGGACGAAGTCATGCGTCTCGACGAACAGCACCGTGCCCTTGAACTCCGGACGCTGCGCCGCCGCCGCTTGTGCGCGGCGCAGCGCCGCCCACTCGTCGGTCGCGGTCACCCACGGCCCGGTGATCTCACCGACGATGACCGGCATGGTCGGAGCGTTCAGATCCTTGCGGACGTCGTGAATGAGGTTGACGAGGTTCTGCTCGTATTCGGGCACGGCGTTCTTCGGATCGCAGCCGTCGTTCCAACCTTGGTACCAGACGAAGCCTGACAGCTCGTAGCCTGCGCCGTCGTACGCGGGAAAGTCCTTCTTCAGATTCGCCAGAGCCTCGCGGACATCGGCAATCATCTTGGTGTAGTAGGGCCCAACGGTTCCTCCCGAGCTCGGAGGTCGAAAGTCCTGATAGAGACTCTTGCCACCCCAGGCCGTCTTGATCAGCAGTACCTGCTCGTCAAAATGATCACCGACGACGTGACCGAACTGCAACTCGGGGCCGAAATGATGTTGATCGAGGTAGGGGGTGAAACCCAGTCCGAGACCGCCGACCTTCGCCGGGCCGTCTTCGGGCTTGTAGCGCACCCAGACATCGTCGCGCACTGTCCACTGACCCTTGTCGTTCCGAAGATGCTTGTACGTCGCGGACTTCGCTGGATCACGGAGCAGCGAGACGAGTGTGCCCTTGCCGTCGTTGTAGTCCTTGCCCTCGAGATCAACAACCGCTTGACCTTGCATGTTGGATTGCCCCGCGAGGATGAAGACGCGGAGCGGCCCCGCCGCTGACGCCGGTTGAGCAACGATGGAACAGAGGAGCGCAGTCACGGTGAGGAGCGATCGATGCATGGTGCTTGGTCCTTGGAAGCTCAGTTCGAACGAGGTCGTTGCTGCGTCGGAGTCGTACCCGATGTGTCGAGCCCGATACTCCGTAACGTCGGTTGTTCCGTTGCGGCGGCGATCTGCCTGATCGCCGCCTCCACGGCTTCGGTCTTCTTTCGTTTGCAGTCTTCGGGAAAATCCTTCTCTTCGCGGCAGGCCGTCGCCAACGCCCGAAGTTCCGGCAGGAGGTCTTGTGCAGCAGCCCCGTAGCGCACGAGCGATGTCATGATTTCGCCCATACGGTTTTCGCTGGCCCACGGGTTCTGATGCTTGGCGTACTCGAGGCATGCCCGCATTCCCTCGGTGATGTGATGCTGCGCGAGAAGCCGCAGGCCAGCGAGACGAATCCCGTCGGCAAACATCTCGCCGCTCGGTGCTCCCTGCTCCACGGAACGCAGGATGTCCGGCCACAAGGCATCGAGTTGATCGACCGCAAGCTTGTCGTAGACCGACGCGACTTGCGCCCGGGCAAGTCCGTCGTCGGTCACGAGGATCTGTTTGATCGCCGGAAGAAGTAACTCCGGTGCGACTCCATCAATGGAATCCGCGAGCAGCCCGCGACGCGGACCGGTGTCGATGAAGCCGCTGAGAAAGACGGCGATGCCGAGATATCGTCGCGTCGTCTCGCGAGGATCGCCGGGAGTTCCAGCGAGGATGAGCTTCAGCAGCGTCGGAACGGCGTTTCGCGCGGACCCGCCAATATCCGCGAGTGCGTAGGCGGCACGAATCTGGAGCCACGGGTCTTTGTGGGAGAGCTGAGCAATCAACGCGTCGACCGCAGGCGCCCCACGATCGCCCAAGCACTCAAGCGCTTGGCATGCACCGAGCTTGGCGTTGAGATCGTCGCGTGCGAGCATGGCGATCAGCTCCGGCACGACCTTCGCGTTGTTCAACGCCAGCGCGTTCGCAGCCCGGTAGCGCACGGTCGGCGACCAACTGCCGAGCGCTCGCAACAGATCGGCTTCGCTCATGACCATGTACCCGTCGTGGATGTGCCAGGCGTCGAAACGGCGGCCGTCGTCGATCACCGACGCGAGTTCTGATCCTCTGAGGGCATTGGCCTCGTCGAGTCGCTTGCCTGTGATCTGCAGTTTTCGCAGGGGCAATGCGTAGGTCAGCAGAAAAGCACCGGTGGTGTCCCACTGGGCGTAGGAATCGCTGGCGCCCGCCGCTTCCTGATAGACGAAGCCGCCATCCCAGCGCCGCGCCAAGTCGTAGAACCAGCGTTGTTCCTTGAGATGGGCAGCGACTGCATCGCTCCCGGCTCGCGCGACGCCAAGCGGGCCCCACAGGTAGCTGAAGTAGTTGCCGGTGTGACCGAACTCGCGCTCTGCGTGAGCCGCGGTCGACATGCGCGAGAAGAAGCGGGTTGCCGAGCCGTCGCCCAAAAGATCGAACGCCACCGCGACCTGCGCGTTCTTGCCGTTGTTGTCGTGCAGAAAGTAATAGGGCGCGTGATCGCCATACGGGATGCTGCCCTTGCCGACATAGAACTGGAAGAAGCGCCGCGACCGTTCGATGGCATCGTCAACGACCTGTTCGTCGACTCCGCATTGCTTGGCGAGAATGAGCGAGAGCCAGCAGGCGGCC
>JBBQCR010000442.1:0-3088 GCA_038318935.1 Phycisphaerales bacterium | reverse complement strand
AGGGCATCGACGAGTTCGCGGTTGTCGTCGATACACATGAGACTGAACGGCTCGACGCCGTATCGGTCGTGTACGTTGAGCATGCTGCCCTCCCGAGCGTTCATCGCAGGTACTCCTTGAGGCGCGCCAGCTCGCGTGCCGCAATCCAGTGCACCTGGCGGTGATGTGGTTCGCCGTTCGGCCGTCCGATGACGAGAAACGTGACGCCCGCATCGAACAGCTCCGGAAGCTCGTCCACGGTTGCCATCTCGCAATACTGGCGCGCATCGCAGACGATGAATTCCGTCTCCTCCTCGACCGTGACCTCGCGCATACCACGCTGTGCCACCAGCAGTCGCGCGAACGCCTGCTGGCGTGGCTCGGTGACGAGTACTTGGACTCGCTGCTGACCCGTCGCCATGACGTCTTCGGCATCGGGTGCGGTCTGCAGCGCGATGATGAGACTTGAGGCCCCCTTCGAATCGATCGTGCGCCGTAGCGTGCCGCCGTACCGCTGCGTCAGCGAGCGGGCAACACACAAGCGCAGGCCGGCGCCGGCATCGTTCGTCCGATTTTCGAAGCAGCCTTTTGCTTCAAGCTCCTGCTGGGCCTGCGTGAGCGGTGGCCCGTTATCCGTCACTACGATATCGATGCCCGCATCGCTCTGCGTCGCGGAGATCGACAGTCTTGGCATGGCCACGTGCTGCAGCGCGCTGCGTGCCTCGGCCAGACTGTGGAGCAGGATGTGTGAAAGGACGCCCGGCGGAATGAGCACGGCGGGTTGGTCCGGCGGCAGATCGGCCCGCACGAATGCGTGTGCCGGCAACGCATCGACGACGAGCGTCTTGATCTCCTTCCACCAGCGGTGCAGGCGCGTCTGCTGATCTTCCAGCTCCTGCGTCGCGGGGTCCACGCTGAGCAGCCGCAACCCGTTCGCGATCCGCTGCAGATGCAACACGCTCTGCCGAATGCCTTCAAGATCCGATTGCGCCTTCCCTGAGAGCGATTCCGACTTGGACAGCGCGTCCAGTCGAAGCAGCATCGGCATCACCAGATTGCGCAGTTCGTGCCCGAGTCCTTCGTCGAGCGCAGGCAATATGGACAGCTGTCCGGGTACCGACCCATGCAGTGGATGTGCGTGCAACGGAGTCTGTTCTGGAGGAACACGCGGAGTGGCCATCATGTCCCGACCGAAGAATGTCGCTGGAGCGAATGATACGTGTGATACACTCTTCACAAGCCTAGCGTCGTATTCGGCGGAGTACATTGACCGGCGGCGGCATCTCCTTCTATTCCCCCGGAGAGATCGCCTCGTGCGCACTCTCACTGCGACGCTGCCGAAGTCGCGCGATGATCGCGATGAGCTCATTGAAGGGAACCGGCTTCACGAGATGGGCATCGAATCCGGCGTCCTTGGACCGTTTGAGATCAGTGGCCTGTCCCCAGCCGCTGATCGCGATGATCGTGGCTCGAGACCCCCAAGACTCGCTCCGAATCCTGCTGCACACCTCGAGGCCGTTCATTTGCGCGAGACCGATATCCAGCAGGATCACATCGGGCTGGTCGGCCGCGGCGCGCGCGAGCGCGGACTCTCCCTCGTAGGCCACCGCAACGACGAATCCCCGCGTCGTGAGCAGAATGGAGAGCGAGTCGGCATTGTCTTCGTTGTCGTCGACCACCAGCACCCGGGTCTGGCTTGCGAGGGAAGGTGACGTGTGGGACGTAGACATCGACGTTGCGGAATCAGGTGGTGGTTGCTGTTGACGGGAGCCGCACGCGTGCTGACGCACAGGCCAGCTCGATGGTGAAGGTCGACCCCAGTCCGACTTCGCTGGCGACCGACAACGTCCCTCCCATCGCTTCGACCAGTCGTCGACTGATCGCAAGGCCCAGCCCCGTGCCTTGCATGCGTCGTGCCGGCCCACTATCGACCTGCACAAACGGCTGAAAAACCTGCTCCTGTTGCTCCGGTGGAATGCCAATGCCCGAGTCCGTCACATGAATGCTCGTGCGTCCATCGAACGACGTCGTGCCGATGGTGATGCTCCCGCCGGGCTCGGTGAACCGGATGGCATTGGCGATCAGATTGACGAGCACCTGTGTGAGCCGCTCCGCCTCACCCATCACCACACGACCGGCCACATCGGCATCGATCTGAAATTGCAGCGCACGCTCCGCGAGCAGGGGAGCGACGATCGGCTCAAGCGCCGCGAGCACCTCGCGCAGGGCAACGGGATTGCGTACCGCGGCGACCTGTCCGGACTCGATCTGTGTGAGATCCAGAATGTCGTTGATGATGTGCAACAAGTGCGCCTGATTGGACTGGATGCGACTCAGGTCGGAGCGTTGGGCATCATTGAGTGGACCGCGAATACCCAACTGCAGAATCTCAGCGTAGCCGGCGATGGCACTGAGCGGAGTACGCAGCTCATGGCTCATCATGGCCAGGAACTCCGACTTCGCAAGACTGGCGCGCTGCGCTTCGGCGCGCGCCGCGTCGCTCGCGATGCGGGCCTCCGTGGCCACGCGCTGGGCCAGCTCCAGCTCGGTATTGCGCTGCCGGAGTGCGAGCGTGAGCGACTCCGATTCCTGAATGCGCATTTGCAGTTGCTGATACGATCGGCCGAGTCGTTCCGCCATGCGATTGAACGCGTGCGCGACATCACCGATTTCGTCGGTGGACCGGACCACTTCGCGCCGCTCGAACTGTCCACGCGAGATTGCGCGGGCGGCCGCTCCGAGCGACTGCAGGGGACGTGTCACCCGGCGGCTCACCCATCGTGCCGCAACGACGCCGACGGCGAGGAGCATCGCCCCGATGACCACCAGACGTCGCAGAAACATCGTGGACGCGCTGCCGACCTCGGTCTCCGTCGCGGTCAGAATTGCGATCCATGGAGTTCCACGGATCCGTCCCTGCACACCAACAAGTGCTTGCCCGTCGGTGGAGGTGACCTCAAAACTGTCCGGAAGCTCGCGTACGTCAAACCTCGGTGGTATCGCGGCTGCCGCCGAGCCGATCCACGGACCGCCGGACGCCGCGGTGAAATAGAGGGAAAAATTCCGTCCGGTGAGCGCCTTGATTTGTTGATCGAGGGTTGGTGCAGCC
>JBBQCR010000441.1:0-3090 GCA_038318935.1 Phycisphaerales bacterium | reverse complement strand
GCCACAACCGAAGCACCTCGTGTGATTGAGGTGAAAACGACACGCGCAGGTATGCGAGCGCCATTCTTCCTCACGCGAAACGAGCTCCATGTGTCGGAAGTACGTGCGGAGCAGTTCCGTCTCTATCGTGTTCACTGCTTCGGAACGAGGACTCGCGTGTACATCCTTCCCGGAAGCTTGCAACTGAGTTGCGAACTAGACCCGATGGTCTTTCGCGCTTGGCCACGAACCGGATAGCTCGCGAGGACAGGTCATCGCCAGATCTCGCCAGCCTGACCCGGCCCTCGTCGACAGGAGCCGGTCGTACAGTCCCGAAGTCGGCCCATCCGACTGTCGATCCGAGCTGCTCACCTCAGCAGCAAACCTTCGACGAGGAAGGGGCAGCTCACAAGATTTGATTCGCACGATGACTACTCTTGCGACTCGATTCCGAAGCTGCCAGGATCGTTATCCGAAACGGAGGCACGCACATGCACCGACTCTGCATCGTTCGGATCGACAGCTTCGATGGCAGCGACACCTTTCTGCATTGCGGAAATGACGAGCAAGAGCACTTGTTCTGTGTCATCAACGTCAACGACGACAACTCCGCCAGCATCGTTGACAGTGCGTATCGCTCGATGGAAGAGGCACTCGAGGCGTGGCCCGAAGCTGCCGAAAATCCACCGGCACCGGGCTAGCTTCGGTTCTTCCCCCCGCTACACTCCCGCTCATCGCTCGGGGCGTCCGCACGACTCTCTTCGTGTCGGACTGAGAAGCACCCGTCGAACCTGATCCGGTTTGCACCGGCGTAGGGAAGCGAATCATCGGGCCGGCATCGCCGTCTCCCGAGGCTTCGGCCCTGCGTCAAGCCATCGGTGGAGACGAACATGATTGGCACCGCTCAGACTGCACAGCCCACGAACCGCTACTCGCTCCCCTTGCATGGAGCGTTCAATCCTTCGACCGCGGAACAGGGCACGACGCCTGGTTCGTTCGCGCGAAAGGCCGACATCGGCGGGCCGCTGGCGTTCTCTTCGCCCGACACGCCGGGCATGCCAGCGCCGAGCACTAAGACCGCGTGGGACTTTCTGCCCGAAGGCTGGCGCATCGTTCCAGCTTCATCGCACGCTGACGGCTGCGCTGGGCACAACCAAGTTGCGGTCGGTCGCTTTGTGAAGTGTGTTCCCCCGAACGGCTTCGTTGCAATCACTCAACTTGAGCGTGCACGACTCGGCGTCGTTACCAAGGAGATGCGTCGCGTCGCAGAGCGTGAATCGCATCTCACCGCCGAACAGGTGCGCGACGAAATCGCTTCGGGTCGCATGGTGATTCCGGCGAACACCGTGCACCTTGGTTACTCGCTCGACCCGATGGCCATTGGTCGCGCCAGCAAGACCAAGATCAACGCCAACATGGGGGCTTCGCCGGTATCAAGTTCGACCGACGAGGAAGTCGAGAAGCTGAAGTGGGCCGAAAAGTGGGGGGCCGACACGGTCATGGACCTCTCGACCGGCGGCGATCTCGACGCGACGCGCGACGCCATCTGCCGCAACTCGAACGTGCCGATCGGCACTGTTCCGATCTACTCGATGATCATCGGCCGCAAGATTGAAGATCTCGACGAGCGCATCGTTCTCGACATGCTGGAGCATCAGGCCAAGCAGGGCGTCGACTACTTCACGATTCACGCGGGCGTGTTGCGCGAGCATCTGCCGTTCATCAAGAACCGACTCATCGGCATCGTTTCGCGCGGCGGATCGCTGCTCGCAAAGTGGATGATCGTGCACAATCGTCAGAACCTCATGTTCACCATGTGGGAGGACATCTGCGACGTCATGCGCCGCTACGACGTCACCTTCTCGATCGGCGACGGTCTGCGGCCGGGCGGACTTGCGGACGCCACCGATGCCGCCCAGCTCGGCGAACTCGAGGCGATCGGCGGTCTCACCGAGCGAGCGTGGCGGAAGGGCGTGCAGGTGATGGTCGAAGGACCTGGTCATGTTCCGTTTGATCAGATCGAGTTCAACATGAAACTCCAGCGGACGCTGTGCCACGGCGCTCCGTTCTATGTGCTCGGTCCGCTGGTCACCGATATCTTTCCGGGCTACGACCACATCACGAGTTGCATCGGCGCAACCGCAGCCGGCTATCACGGCGCGAGCATGCTTTGCTACGTGACCCCGAAGGAACACCTCGGTCTGCCGAAGCGCGACGACGTCAAGCAAGGATGCATCGCCTACAAGATCGCTGCCCACGCCGCCGACGTCGCCCTAGGGATTCCAGGCACGCGCGATCGCGACGACGAGCTCACCAAGGCCCGCGCCGCGCTGAACTGGCAGAAGCACTTTGATCTTTCGTTCGATCCCGATACGGCTCGGGCGTATCACGACGAGGACCTCGACGTCGACACCGACTTCTGCGCCATGTGCGGCCACGACTGGTGTTCGGTGCGGATCTCCAAGGAGATCGTCGAGTTCACCTCTGGGAAGAGCGAGGAGTATCAGTGGGAGAAGCCGAAGCGTTCCGAGGCGCTCAGCGCCGAGCAGCAGGAGATCCTCGCCAAGCGAGGGGTCTTGTCGCCGGAGGAGATCCATCGCCTTGCGAGTAAGACGAAGAAGGCCGTCGGCGGCGAAGAGAACAAGGCAAGTTGCCACAGCGACTACGTTGATCCCGAGACCGCGAAGGAGCTCCAGGCAAAGAAGCTCGTGCAACTGAACACGGCACCCGCGCACAACCTGCCATCGCACGATTCAGTGATCTGAAAGCGACGCGCTCGTCACAACCTCTTGAATCCATGCGCCCGGCCATTGCGTTGGTGGCCCGCTTGCGTCCACAATCCAATGCGTGCGTCGGCGACTGATCACCAGCACCGCGATCGGAACGTTGATCACCTGCGTGGTCGCGTGGTTTGCACAGCCACTTGCCGTTCGATTCGTGCCAGGCTTGTCCAGCTTTGCATGGGCGCTCTGGTTGACGGCGCCGCGCGGCAGCGAACCGGCCGGGCCTGGAACGGCGCGATTCGGACGGTCGGTCTTCTGCGATTGGTGGCAGATTCGGCCAAATCGTGCGGACGATGTCGGATGGCCGGGACCCGAGATGATCGAGCGG
>JBBQCR010000440.1:0-3091 GCA_038318935.1 Phycisphaerales bacterium | reverse complement strand
CATCGCGGCGACAGGGACGGTCGAATCGGGCGAGGTGGCCAGAGCCCCCACGGTCCCAGACCCCACGCCGGTCTCGGCGGTCCCTCCCACCACGCCTCGTCGGCTCCCCGGGGCCGATTGGACATCGGAAGGGGTGATCGGCAGGCGGTGGCGAGTGCGGTCGGGCATTTCCTTTGATAATACGGGGACGACGTCGCTCGGCAACCCTTGAGGCGCTCTGCTTTCGTTTTCTCACTCTCCCTTCCGCGTTCCCGGTCCCTCCGATGTCGATGAACTTCCGGCTCTCGCAAATCTTCGGCCAGCTCTTCGTGTTCGTCGTGGTCGCTTCCGCGCTGCATCTCACAGGGTGCACGACTCCCAAGGTCGACAATCCGGTTGCGGTCCTGAACGAGCCGGGGCGTCCGGGTCGTGACTACCTCGCCGCCATGGCCGCCGGCGATCGACTCGAGTCTGATGCTGCGTATCGCCAAGCGTTGCGGCGGGTCGTCGTCACACCGAACTACGTGGTGGAGGCTCGTCGCGCCGCGTACGCACGCCTTCGCGAGATTGACCCAAAGGGCCTTGCCGATTCACTCGAAGTGCATTTGCCGAAGATGGACGCCCTCGAATGGCGGCGGGAACTCTGCGAGCGAATCGGAACAGAACAGTGGGTTGAGATGACGCCGACGCTGATCCGAGCGTGGGCAACGCCGCTCGCCGGTTGGGCGACTCTTGGCAAAGAACGACCGGAGCGTCTTGCTCTGGTGAAAATGTACGGCGAGGACAAGCTCGTCGAGGCGCTGCTCGACGCGATGGCCAAGGCCAATCCCGTGACGCAGTCGAATTTGCGGGCTCGCTGCTGGGAGCTGTTGTTGCTTGAGGGTCAGGAGGCTCGGCTGCGCGCGATTCTCGCGGACGAGGCGGCGTTGTCGAAGGACGCGATGCTGCTCGACATTCGGGCTGGTGTCGTCGATCTCGGTGTGTTGCCGCGCACGCGTGAAGAGATCCTCTGGGTGCGATCGCTTCGAACCGCGAAGAACAAGGCATTCTGGGACGAAGCCGCGGCTGCTGTCCTGAAGCTCTCCGCTGAGCGCAGATCGCGCCTGGAACTCCGCGATCTTCCCGTTCTGGTCGCAGCGGCGCAGCACAGGCCGGAACTCCTCACGATGGACGACGCGGCCATCGAGGCTGCGATCACCGCGGCCAGTGGCGGAAGTGACCGCCCCATCTACAGTCCTGACTTCGAGGGATACGCGGGCGGATTCAGCGAACGATTGAGCGTGGTGTCGAAGAAGCTCACTTGGGGAGATCGCGCTGCGATGCTTCTGGCTCTCGAAGCGCTGTCGATTCCGGAAGTGCGATCGCACGTCTTTCAGGTCGCGGATCGCGATCTCGCGGACAAGACCACCGAGTACGGCGGCATCATCGATCTGGACTCCAAAGGCCGCTTCGACTTCGTTGAGTTTCTGAGCCGATCCCGAACCAACGACAAGCGCTACGAATCGCCTCAGGAACTGATGGACGCGCTGTACACCAGCCTGTTCCACGTGCACTTCCACGCGCAGGAGTACGACAGCCGACGCTACGCCGGGCCGCACATGGGCGACTTCCAGTTTGCCGACGCAACGCGCGCCAATTGTCTGGTGTTCGCCTTTATTGACGCGGATCGTCTCAACGTCGACTTCTATCGCTACGGTCAGGTGGTGGTCGATCTCGGAACCATCGCGCGCGTACCTTCCGGCGCGAAGTGATCTGTCGCGAATTGGAGCTGCGTCGCGCGTGCAGTTGGTTGTTCTCATCCTCGTTGCGGTGGTCCTGCTCGAGGATCGATCGCCAAGCGGTACGGTGGTACGACCCTGGTGGGCCGTGCTCGCGTTTTCACTGCCGGCGATCATCGTTCTGCTGCTGCAAGCAAACGCCACGCGCCGGGCGATGCGACGGCTCGACGCCCGTGATCCGCGCGGCCTCGATGACGTCGATCGATGCGACCGTTGGATGCGAGTTCTGCCGTGGGCGGCGCTCCTGGGACTTTCGGTCGCGATTCTCGGGTGCGGGTGGCTCGAGTCGATTCGTCGCCTCATCGGCGATCTGCCGGCGATCGACGAGTTGCTGTCGATGCTGCCGGCGTTCGTCGCCATGGCCGCGTCGTGGTGGTTGCACGAACCGATCGAGCGAAGAGTGCGCGAGGCGTCGCTCGTACGGCGACTCGACGAAGGGCTTCCCATTGCGCCGGCGCCGAGTCGCGCACGATTCGTGATTACACGACTGCGCACCAACGTGCTGCTGCTGCTGGTGCCGGTGATGATCGTGCTGGCGTCGTCAGAGATCATCGAGTGGATTGCCCGCGATCGATGGCCGACGTGGTGGGCTGGTGGTGGGCGCGAGCTCGCGACGCTTGGAGTCGCGGGGTGCGTCTACTTCGTCAGTCCTTGGATCGCTCGGGTGGTCTTGGATCTCGAGACGCTTCCTCCTGGCGAATTGCGCGACGATCTCGTCGCGGTGTGTGACGGTTGCAGCGTGCGCATCCGCGACATCCTTCTCTGGCACACCGACTACGGCATGGTCAATGGGGCGGTGATGGGCCTCGTCGCCCCTGTCCGCTACGTGATGCTCACGGACGGGTTGCTCGAACTTCTTCCGCGCGATGAGTTGCGGGCGGTGATGGCCCACGAGATCGGGCATGTGCGTCGCAGACATCTGCCGTGGATGCTTGGCGTTCTGGTCGTCCTGCTCGCTGTTGTCTCCATGGCTCTCGATGCGCCGATGCAGCGGATCTTCAATTCCCTCAAGGAATCGTCGCTGAGCAACAGTCAGTTTGCGATCGCCGTGACCTGGCTTGACCGCAGCGGCGCGCTCCTTGCCGGTGCCATCTCGCTCATCGCGTTCGGTTGGGTCTCGCGGCGGTTTGAACGACAGGCAGACGCGTTCGCGGTGCAGTTTCTGTCGAAGGTCGCCGGCATGCGAACGGTGACGCCGGGCGCGGTCCTCGCAATGGCGGGCGCCCTCGGGAGCGTGGCTCGACACGCTGGCGTGAGCTCTCGCCGGTTCTCGTGGCGACACGGCTCCATCGACTGGCGACAGCGGTATCTCGAAACGCTCGTTGGACGTCACG
>JBBQCR010000439.1:0-3107 GCA_038318935.1 Phycisphaerales bacterium | reverse complement strand
CGACCCCTTGGCGAGCCACTTGCCGTAGAGCGGTATCGTGGTCTGGTGCTCTATTCCGTGTCCAGGCCGCGCGGCCGTTCCGGTGAACGGGAGGAACCCGCGCCAGGGCCAGTACGTCAACCAGAAGGTGCCACTCCAGGCGACAACGGCGCGCCGGAGCGCTTCGAGCGCACGTGCCGGGTTGGCGCGCGTCCAAGCGCGCCCGCCGATCATGTAACGCGTGGGCACATGTTTGAAGTCGGTTGCCACGGGTGCCGGGCGCGTGGAATCGACTTCCTCGCTGCAGATCGGTTCACTGGCTGACCCGTCGTCGACTTCGTTCAGATCGTCATTGTCTTGTTCTCGATCATCTGTCAACTTGCTCATGACACTCCGTCCTTGAGAACTGCCTAGTCTCGGGTCCTTGGTCGCGAGTCGCTCTGTGGGGTAGGTGGCGTTGGCGTCAAGACCGGCTGGTCCCCGGTCCGGCGCTGGCCCATCTCGCGCTACTCCATCAACCCCTCCGTCTCCGCGATCGCCGCCGCGAGCTTGGCCGCGTCGGTCTCGCGCTTGAACGGGCCCCCGAGCCGGCGTGCGTCGTAGTACGTACGGATCGCCGTCACGAGCGCGTCGACGAACTCCTTGACCATCACGTCGCGGAGAGCTCGTTCGCCGTCGGAGAGCGTGATGCCCCCGTCAATTTGGATGACGACGCGCGGTTGCGTGGGATCCGCATCATCGACAAACCCATCGGCGCCGGTGAGAGGGCGCACCATCAGCGCACCGCTCCGGTCACCGTCGCCGGGCCTGTGGTTTCACGCTCGACAAGCGCCAAGAGCGCTTCCAGCACGAGGTCTTGCCAGCGAGGCAACTTCATGCCGCGCGAGGCACGGCTGTATCGCAGGGTTTCGAGTTTGGACCTCAGCGCGAGAGGGATGCGGAAACTGGTGGCCATTGTCATTTCACAATCCATTGAGATCTCCGAATGCCCATGTCGGGGCGTGCCGAAATGATAGGGCGCTGAAACTGACCTCGAGAAAATACATGCCTCTTCCGTCGAGAAATCGCGTGCGCCGCGCGCACGTACGGTCAGCTTGATCGCGCGTCACACCACGCGACGCTTCGCACTTGCCTCTTCGCGCGACCGTCGGGGGCTACGCATTCCAGGCTCATTGCCGCACTGCACCCGTACGTTCGCGCCGGACCAGCCTCGCAACTTCGCTATTCGTCGTCGAGGAACGCTTGATCAACCTGGACGTGTGCGGAATTTGCTACACACGCGATGACTTATCGCAGTGAATAACCTTGGCGGTGGTCACTGGCGTGTTCCAGTGCCTCGTTGAGACCATTGTCTTGGTGCCACTTCATCACCTGTCGCTTGCACGCTGGTTGTTGCGACGAGAACATGCTGAGAGATGTACTGGAAACAATGTATGACGCAATGCGAGCAGATATCGCTGACACGCCGTACGTCGCTGTCAATCAATGACGTTGCACTGACGCCCTCCATTGCGCGCGCGAGCTCGCGTCACTCGACTAGGAGTTCACGGAGTTCACCCAGCAGCCCGCGATCGTCGACGCATTGGTCCGCTGCTGGTTCGCCGTAGGCTATGCCGGCACACGGGCACGAGGACACCGCCGCGAGCCTCACGCGCACTCACTGCAGCTCGACGAGCACGAGCACGATTGATCGCGCAGGGAACCTCGTCACCGTCGACAGGGCGAAGCAGTCGGCGGATTCTTCGGATCGGCGAACGAGCGCACGCGCGATGGCGTCGCCGTGTCGGTTGGAAGATCGATGCTCGCGGGTGCGTGTGGCAGCGTTGCCGTTGACGATCAGCACGCGCACCTTGCTCTCTGCGACGCTGCTATTCGGCCATGTTCTTCTTCGGCGGCAGCAGCGGCAGGATCTTGGCCAGATCGGCACCCATGTCCTCGCCCTCCAGCGTGGTGAGCTGCTGCTTAGAGATCGTGTGGCCAGCCTGGATAGCCGCGTCGAGACGACCTGCCTGCCGCCGGATGCCCTGTTCGATCAAATTGCGCACAGCGCGCGCGTTGGAGAAATCGGGCTCGCGGCGCTCCTGCTCGAGCTGCTGCAGCATCCACTGCTCTATCGCTGGAGAGACCTGGTACTGCCCGGCACGCAGCATTCGCCGCAGGATCTCGGTGAGCGCGGCGTTGTCGTAGTCGTCGAAGTGGATGTGCTGGGTGAAACGGCTTCGAAAACCGGGATTCGTCGCAAGCAGCCGATTCATGAGCTCGGGGTAGCCCGCCAGGATCACCACGATCTCGTCGCGGCGGTCCTCGATGAACTTCAGCATCGTGTCGATGCACTCTTGCCCGAAGTCGTTCCCCTCGCCGATGAGGGAGTACGCCTCATCGACGAACAAGACACCGCCGAGCGCGGACTCCAACGCCTCGCGCGTCTGGATCGCGGTCTGCCCGACCCACCCGGCGACGAGCTTGCTTCGATCGGCTTCGACAAGATGCCCCTTGGAAAGGCGACCGTGCTGCTTCAACAGCCGTGCGTAGATTCTTGCGACCGTCGTCTTGCCCGTGCCGGGGTTGCCGGCGAAGACGGCGTGCAACGCGATCGATGGGACAGGTAGACCGACACGCTGGCGATGTGCGGACATGGTGAGCAGACCGCGGATCTCACGCACCGAGCGCTTCACTGCATCGAGTCCGACGAGCGCCTCCAGGTCCGCGCCGGCATCGGGCTCCGGCTCGGGCTTCCTGCCGCCGCGCTTCGTGGTCGGCTTCCACTCCGGCGGCGACTTGGACGACTCGTGAGGCCCCCGAATCGGAGAAACAATTGCGTGCTCTGGCCAAAGTTGTCCCTCGTGCGGAGGGGCACCTTTGGATGGCATCTCTTCCGCGGGGATCTGGTCGTCGCCCGGCAGGTGCCAGTACCAGGGGCCCTGAAAGGTGTCGCTGTGTTTTGCCTGGACGCCCAGCACGTCCTTTGCTTTCCGCAGCGTCCTCGGGGCTACGCCTGCCCGAGCCGCCAGCTCGCGAATGCGTTCGCGCTGTTCCGGACGTCGCGACAGCGCCTCGCGCAGGAACGCGACCGCCTCACCAAGAGCGCTGTGCTCATCGTACGAGACCTTGATCAAGTCGCTCGGCAC
>JBBQCR010000438.1:0-3128 GCA_038318935.1 Phycisphaerales bacterium | reverse complement strand
TCGGAGATACCTGCAAATCGATAGTTGGTGCGTACGGGGATCTCTTCCGGGGGGACATGCGCAGTCTGAGAAATCGATACGAGCAAGGACCTTTGGGCCAGAGCGAGGAGCTGGGCGGATTCTATGAGTACGGCACGAAGGGTGCGGTAGCAGTTTCAGCGCTTTCCGTTACTGCGGCCGTGTCGATCACCCTCGCGGGTGGCGGCCAACTGACCCTTGGCGCGGTGTTCGGAAAGCGAGTCGGGGGTCACGCTGCGGGCAAATTCTGGCAATATATAAAAGATTATGTATTCCGAGTCGAACGTGGCGGCTGGAAGGACAAAGTTACGGGACTGATGCGCTCCAAAGATACCCTCCACTTCCATCTCGGATTTGGTAAACGATTCCAGTCGCTGATGCAACATCATCTTCCATACGAACTCGTCAGGTGGGCGAAAAACCTGCGGGGCATACTTAAGCGTCTGATCTCGTTGCACATTACGGAACCTCACACAGAAACCGAGACCAAAATGGCGGCGACTGCTTTCGACCTCGTTTTCTTAACCATACTCGTAAACGGGGTCAAGCATCATGACCCGCTTCCGACAGTAGACCGGGGCAACAATGGACATAAGATGTAATATTTGGATGTTTTCTGATCAAATGGCGGCACCCGCGATCGCTTTCGCAGATTGGGCATGTGCGCAAAATGCGCCTTCGAGCACAAAGCGTGTCGCTCTCGCGAAGCTGGCACCTGAGGGGGCACCGGTCGACCTGCTCACAAAGTCGGATACCAAGGCCTGTCACGAAGTCGTTACGTCTGCTGTCTACTGCCCAGGCCCGCTGCTAATGCGCTGTGATCCCCAGTTGGCTGCACTGTACTTGCAACTCTACTACCGTTTCGATGCGGAGGTGACGCTGGATGATCGACTACTGTCGGAGTTGGCCGGATCCACTATCACGTTAAATCGTGTTTCTCAGATGATCCACGAATGGTGCGCAACTCACCTAGTTCTCCACGATGCGGATTCAATTTGGGTTCTCCGCGCTTGACCAGAGCTGCGTGATATCAATCGGTACCGGGATGCGATAAGGAATTCATCTTCTACTTCCTCCATAATCTCCTTGAATTCGACACCGACCACCCGGGTACGCTCCGGTCACATGGGTGACACTTCCGTTCGGGCACATGGGTGACAAGTGAGCGGCCGTCGGCCACTGTGCTCGCCATGCCGTGGAAGGAAACCTGTGCCGTGTCGGAACTGTCCCCCTCCTCAAAATCCCCGCGCATCCGATTTTCAACCGGATTCAGTTCGGGCGAGTACGGTGGAAGAAGCAGGATCGTGATCTCTTCCGGCACCTCGAGCTTCGACGAGACCTGCCTGCCTGACCCGTCCATGACAAGGATCACGTCTTCGCCAGGCTTCAACTCTGCCTTCACAGGCTGTCGAAGGAACACGTCCATCGTCTGCGTGTCGACATACGGCGCCAACAGCGCGGTCGAGGCGCCCGTTGCCGGCTCGACCGCCGCGAACAGATGCACCCACTCGTAGCGCGTCTGGCGCACCGCGGTCGGACGCGATCCCTTCCGCGACCACACGTTCGTTAGCGGTTCTCATGGCGCGGCCTCGGGCGCAGCGCCGAATAGAGCCGATGCAGAAGGCGGCATGCGCCGTCGACGGTGAAGCGCACGCCGAACTCCGCCTTGAGAATGCGCGCGACGTCCTTGCCGCGGAGCGTGCAGACGCCGTCCTCGGGCCTCGGTCCGGAGCGCCGCGTCGCATGTCCGTACACCGCGAACTGGTCAGCGCATGACTGCGAGCGCCCCTGATAGCCACCCGTCTGTGCAAGCGCGTGTGCAAGGCGAAACCGCAGGTCTCCCAAGTGTTTGCCTCTCCGCCACTTCGAACGCCCGGCCGTACCCTTCCCAAGCTGAATGTCGAGGGTTCGAGTCCCTTTGCCCGCTTTTGCATTCTGAGACAGCAACGGCTGACACTCGCTCCGCGTCCAGCAACCGCTCCCTTACCGCGTGAGGTTGGCGGTAGCATTCGTCGCAAGCGATCCATGCCCAGCGTCCTCTCACTCCAAGTCGGACGGATCGGCCCGCTCGGGCCTTCGGCGGTGCCAAGTGGTTTTGTGAAGACCGATGTGCGCGGGCCGGTGCGGGCGGGAACGCTTGGGCTTGTCGGTGACGAGCAAGCGGATCTCACAGTGCACGGCGGACCCGACAAGGCGATCTACTTTTATCCGAGCGAGCATTACCCGCTTTGGCTTCACGACGTGCCGCGGCATCGATCGCTCCTTGTCGCGGGAGCCTTCGGCGAAAACGTCACGACCGAAGGCTTCGACGAAACGACCATTGCGATCGGCGATGTACTCCGCATCGGGAGTGCTGAAGTCCAAGTCACGCAGCCGCGCCAACCGTGCTTCAAGCTGGGACTGCGATTCGCGGACAACACGCTTGGACGAATCATGATGCAGTCGGGACGAACAGGCTGGTATGTCCGTGTGCTTGTCGAAGGGACGATGCAGCGTGACGATCGGATCGAAGTAGCCCACCGTCCCAGTCCGACGTGGACGATCGCACGCTTCAATCAGTTCATTCTTCATCGCGCGGGCACGGACGACGACCTGACGGAGTTGGTCGCCCTCGATGGACTCGCCGACGGCTGGAGAGAAGCGATCGCCGAGCGATTGAACGCACCGCCCGAGCGGTGAGATCGTCGAGGCCGCGTTGCTGCGATCGCCAGCCCTCCTTCCGCTCCGGTTCCGCGGCGGTAGTATCTCGCGCGAGCATCCGCTACGATCCTCGCCCTTCCTGCCCATTGCCGCGTCGCGCTCTCCCTCCGCAGTATGGCCACGCAACATCATCATCATCATCATCATCCCGACAACGCCCCTCGACGCCCAGTCGATGTGCTGTTGCAGCCGATCAGCCGCTTTCTCGGCATTCAGGCCGTCGCCGGAGGCCTCTTACTCGCGTGCACGGTGGTGGCGCTCGCCGTGGCGAACTCGCCTTTGGCTGCGAATTACGCCGCATTCTGGCACACGCCGCTTTCGATCGGCGTCGGCACGGCCGCAATCTCGATGTCGCTGGAGCATTTCGTCAACGACGGCTTGATGGCGATCTTCTTCTTCGTGATCGGCTT
>JBBQCR010000437.1:0-3133 GCA_038318935.1 Phycisphaerales bacterium | reverse complement strand
GGGCATCCACGACTCCGGCAGCGTGACGCGGCATCGCCATCGATCACCGAATTCCCGGACGCTTGCGTCCAACGACGGGTCGGCATCGCCCGTCAGCGAACCGTCGCGGGCGACGCGGACGATGCGCGTTCCGATCTGCATCGAAAGCGTGTCGGGCTCGATGCCGGAGGAAGCGAAGCACTCTGCGAACACCTCCCAGCGGCCGTTGCGCAATCGAAGCGATGCATCGGTCGTCCATCCAGTCGGCACCGATCCGGTGCGCCCGGTCTGGATATCTGCGAGGGACATGACCGGCACAAACGTGCCGAAATCCAGCGCTGGCGGACGGACCAGCACCGCGCTCGGAGCAAATGCGACTCGCTTGGTCGTGTTGCCGGCCACCAGGAGAAGTACGACGGGTTCGGTCGAATTCTCCCCACCCAATGCCCGAGTTTGCGGGCGATCGAGCACGATTCGCTCGATCGCGCGGGCCGGAATCAGCGTCGCCAACGGAGGCTGGATTTCGCCCAACCACTGCAGCTTGACGACCAGTTCCTCGTCCAGCGGATTCGCCATCATCAGCGTCACACGTCCCGCGCGATCGGAGTCGATCCACAACGTGATTGGCGTCCGGGCATCCATCCACGCAAGTGTTGCCTGCATCACGGCGTCGTCGCTGCGTGAAGTATCGAGCATCACCGAAAGGAGGGACCCCATGTCGCCTGCATCGGCGATCCAACTGGCGATGCCATTCACCTCCACACCTTCCATAGGAGCACCGGTCGCAGCAGCAGACTCGGTCTTCTCGTGCGAGGTCGCCGTCAGCCATGCACGCAACTGCGCCGCGACTCCCTTACTCTGTCGTTCGACGCGAGCGATCGCTGCGAGCCACAGTTCGGCGACGTGTTCCGCCAACATCTGCGTGGCGGCATCTCCGGGCGGTCCGGGCATCCGCGCACCGAGGGATGGAGCGAGCAGCGACCAGCGAAACCATTCGAACGGCGACTCCGGGTCGGGACGGTCGTCCCTCCAACCGGCACCCAACTCCGGATCAAAGGCGATCGGCTCGGCGGGTTCGAACCAAGTCGGTTGTACCGTGCTCTGGGCGACGCGAAGTGTCGCGGTCGCGCTGGTCTGCGGAACATCGATCAGCAGCAATGGCCCCTCGACGCGGAGGCACCGCGCCGACCCTTCCGCACTCAGCAGCGTGCGTGGGTCTTGGTTGTCGCCCAGTGTGCGAACCGAGAGCGGATTCGCCGATCTCGTCCAGCGCACCGGGCGTGGCGTCGCGGATTCGACGAGCCAGACGACCCGACCCAGCACTTCGGAGGTGGTCGTTCCGTCGATGACGGTTACGGGCACGGTCGCAGGCAACCCCTGACCGGTCGGCGGCGTGACCAGCGGAATCGCGACGATCCCGCCGCGAACCGCGATCGGACGATCGTTGGCCGGTACCGGTGGCGCTGCTCGCACCGATGATGCAAGCCAGAACGCCAGGATGGCGAAGAGCGCGACGGACTTTGTCGTCACCATGGCGGGGGTCATCGTATGCTCACCCATCGCTCGTTCGTTGCCTTACGTTCCGCGAGTTGTCCAATGGCGCCGACCCCCCGCACTTTCGTCCGATCGCTGATGCCGCTGATGCCGCTAGTGCTTCTGGCCGCTTCCGCGACCATCGTCGCGTCCTGTGGTCCATCGTCACCGCCTCCTGCGAATCAGCCGCGCGCGGCGAAGCAGCCATCGGCGCCGAAGGTCGAGAAACCAGCGCCTCCTGCAGCCGAGAAGCCGGTCACGCCGGCGACACCGGCGCCGAAGGCTCCTGATGCCCCGAAGGTCGAAACGCCCAAGGACGAAATGAAGCCGTCGATCGAGTACTGGGAGGGCACAAAGGTCCCCAAGTACAAGTACGAGATGCGCAAGGACCCTGCGGACGGCAAGTGGAAGCGTAATGGCTTCTCTACCGCGTACTACTCCAACGGAGTGAAGGAACGCGAAGGGGTCTACAAGAACAACAAGCGCGTCGCTGTCTGGAAGTACTACGACGAGAGCGGGAAGCTCTCACGCGAAGAGGACCGACGCGACGGCGGTGGTCCGGATACGGGTGGACACTAGCAGCGATCGCATGGGCGTGGCGTCACTTGCGGCGTTCGATACGCAACGTCTCGAAGAACACGCGGCGATATTCCTCGTCGGTCACGAATCGGGGCAACGTCGTCGTCAGAGGACCGGTCTCTTCGCTGGCGCTGAGCGTGACATTGCTTGCCTTCGCCGCGATTTGCGGGGGCACCGCTGCGCCAACATCACCTCGGTAGAGATTGATGCGCCCATCGACGCGCGCCGAGCCGGCGTCTGAATGGCCGTCAAAGTTTCGCCGCTCGACGCGGCCGTCGGTGCGTCCCGACGGAGCGTCGGCGAACGAATCCGGAATCGGTCCAAGCGGGTACTGAGCCGGCGAACCGATACGAAAGATTGTCGCTGCCGGGAGGATCGGCACACGACCACGCTTCTTGACGGTCCTGTACTCGGAGTACGGAAAGATCGCGAAGAGGGCGCCGTTGCCGCGCATCAGATGATTGGGATCGCCGGGAACTCGATAGACCTTGGAGAACGCGACCGGGCTCGGCGTGGTGTCCGGCTGCATGACGCGAAGGCTCGACGACAACGCGTTCAGGTCTGCGATTCCCGCGTCCATCGGAACGAGGGGGTCGGGTCGACCGGCGATTCGATACTGATTGCCGTCCGGCCCGAGGCGCGATTGTTCGAGCTGCCGATGAGTGCGCGGCTTGTCGCCACCGCTGCCGGGTGAGTCGTCGACCTTTCTGACCGGAATCGGCTGAGCGATCCGCCGTGTCGTCGGTATCGCCGCGTCGACGGACTTGGGCTGATCGTCCTTGGCATCGGCCGTCATCAGTGCAGTCAGGAGCATCGAAGCCAACGCGGTCGAGAGCATGAGTCGGTTATCGGTTGCGAACGACGGTGCTCATGAGCGGACCTCGGTCATGGCGAGCGATCGCGCTTGTCGACGGCTACGCCGCCCTCGTGTCGCCACGCCAGCACCGTTGTCGTCGCCCCAGAGAGTCGACGTTCGCCCTCGCTCGTCGCGATCGCCAACCCCTCGAACGGTGAGGCCCACAGCACTCTGCCGGTGATCTCC
>JBBQCR010000436.1:0-3166 GCA_038318935.1 Phycisphaerales bacterium | reverse complement strand
GGAAAGCCTCTTGCAGCTATGGCCGTCGCGATCGTCGCCTCAAGCATCTCGTTCGTCGCCGCCGCAAGCGTGACTTGGACAGGATTTTTCGACACGTCATGGATCGAGGTCGCAGGTCCCTACAACACCATCACCTTCTCGGAGTTCCCGCAGTACACCAACATCACTGATCAGTACAAGGACCTTGGCGTCACTTTCACTGCCGCGGGTCGCCAGCCGCCGTTCCAGTCGCCCTACGTCTGGTTCAACGACCAAGTCTTCCCGCGGGATGGAGTGGGAATTGTGGCGGACACCGGTTTCCAGATGCAGTTGGCGCAACCAACGTATGCAATCGGCGTGTACTTATTTAGCCACGCTCGCCTCAGGCTGTTCTCTGGGACCGAACTGGTTGGTGACAGCCTCTTCTGGGGGTCATCAGGGGCGGCGACGTTCGTTGGCGGCGTATCAACGCTGCCTTTCGATCGAGTCACGTTTGATGGTCCTTATGGAACCATTGATGACCCCGTGTTCATCGACGACATCGTCATCGGCATCGTCCCAGCGCCAACGTCGGCGTTGCTGTTGCTCGCGCCGCTGCTCGGCCGCCGTCGTCGTCGATGACTCGCACCAACACCAACGCCCCGGGCGGAAAGCCCGGGGCGTTGACGCGTGCAAGATTAGCAAGTGCCGGATACAGCGGTCCGGCACTTCGCCGTCCTCACGACATCAGTTGATGCAGCTCACGTCGAGCGACAGGCGGAAGCTTCCGACTTGGCCTTGGAAGCCGGACACGCGGATGTAGATCACTTCGCCGCCGCTGGCGTTGATCGAGACCTGCGACTTGCGGTTGACGCGACCGATCTGGCAGCCGGGCTCGGAGGAATCGTCGTTGCAGGCGATCTCCGATCCGTTGCAGTCGGCGAAGACCGACAGCGTGGTATCGAAGTTGGTCTCCGGATTGCACGTCGAGATGATGACCGAACCCTGGCAGGGCATCACGAAGCGGTACCACTCGTCCAACGTATCGCCGTTGGCGCAGCTCGACTGATCGGCCTGTATCCACGTATCGCCGGCGTTGGTGCCGTCGACATCGACATGATTCTGGCTCGGCAACTCGTTGGCGATGTCGCAGCGATCGCCGGTCTTGATCGGCCGAACGAAGAGTTCGCCCGGGCCTGCGGCCACGGAGCCGTTGGGGAACTTGTAGCCGCCGACGCGGAGGGAGAGGCACTCGCCAGCGTTGATGTCGAACTCGACGAATGACTGCGGCGTGCAGCTCGGTGCGTCATCGCTGCATGCTCGCAGCGTGGCGAAGCTGATGCCGTTGGACGGGCAGGCGCAGAGTGCAGGAATCGTGCTGCCGTACACCGCGATCGCGGTGTCGAACGAGGAGTTGCAGGTGTGCACGATCAGCTTGCCGGAGTACGGCGTGGTGTAGCGGTACCAGATGTCCTTGCCGATGGTGGTGAGGTCACCGTCGCAGGTCTGGTTGAATGCGGGCGCGCTGTCGGTCGCCGAGGAGTTGCAGAACAGTTCGAGGACAGTCTCGCCGACCAGCACGATGGCCTGGCCGCAGTTGTCGTTGGCCGGCGGAGCGCACGGACCCCAGGCGCCAAGGAGGATGGCGAGGTCGGCGGCGTCGATGTTGCCGTTGCCGTCGAAATCAGCGAGGCCTTCGCCGTTCCAGGCGCCAAGCAGGATCGCCAGGTCCGACGCGTCGGTGACGCCGTCGTTGTTGAGGTCGGTCGCGCAGGGGCAGGGGCCGCTGGCGAAGGCTGAGGACGCGACCGCAAGGGCCGCACAGGCGATGAACGTGTGAATCTTCATGGGTGTTCCAAATGGTGCTCTCGCAAGTCCGAGAAGGTGCGAGCAGTGGTTTGACCGAGCGAGGGACCTCTCCGGAGCCGTACACGAAGTTCGGCGACGCGAGGCGCAGAGGAACTCCGGGAGATTCGTTCAGCCGACGCACTCGACATCTGGGACGGGGCGGAAGTGGCCGGTCGCGCTCGATCGAATGGCAACTCAGTCGTGGGCGTGCACGTCAGCCCCATCCCACACAAAGCCGGCCGAGCGAAACGGAAACCAACGGGCCCGCGCATAGCCCGTCGGCTGGCTGGCGGATTCCGATCGAAACGCTCGCAGATCCAAAGCAAAGTGGACGATCGCCGCAGTGATGGCGCTCAGGCAGACGACCCACGCGATCCGCACCCGACGGCGACGATCTTGACGAAGGATCTCGGGCGCGACGACCGTCGGCGGCGCGATCGACTTTCCGCACTCGAGGCACACCCCTTCGAAACATTTGGGTGGTACGGGATGTCCGCAGTGCGGGCACTGGTGGTTGCGCCATCGCGCGCGGGCTCGCAGCAGCGACCGGTGATCGAAGATCGAGATGCGCCCCGTGCCCAGCCACGCCGTGCCTGCGACGAACCCAAGGAGCAGCACCGTCGGGACGAGCAGTCGCACGGAGAGCTCCGTGAGTTCGAGCCGCGCGATGAGGCTGCCGTAGATCCAGAAGAGGATTGGTGCGGCAACAGCACTCGCCACGACGTACCGGGTGCGTTGACCGCGGGTCACCGCCGTTTGCCTTTGCCCTTGCGGCCAGCCCGCGTCCCGGGCATGCCGGCCTTGGCCTTGCGGGGTTCGCCGTCGTCGAGGCCGCCGTCCTTCTCGTGCTTGGAGCCAGGAGGCATCGCCTTCATCGCGGCAACCTGATCGCGGAGGTTCGCCGCTTTCTCGAACTCGAGATTCTGGGCAGCGGTGAGCATCGCGGTCTCCAGTTCCAGAATGATCTCGTCGCGGTCGAACTCCTCGACCCTTGGCTTGCCGGCGGCGGCGCGTGCGGTGCGCTGGCCCGCGAGCTCCTGTTCCATGCCGCGCCGGATGGCCTTGACGATCGTCTGTGGCGTGATGCCGTGTTCGGTGTTGTAGGCAATCTGCTTTGTTCGACGGCGCTCGACTTCGTCGATTGCCGCCTGCATCTCCGGCGTCACCTGATCGGCGTAGAGAATCGCGAGCGACTCGCTGTTGCGGGCAGCGCGGCCCATGGTCTGGATCAAGCTCGATCGACTGCGGAGGAAGCCCTGCTTGTCGGCGTCGAGGATGCAGACGAGCGAGACCTCCGGCAGATCAAGTCCTTCGCGCAGGAGATTGACACCGACCAGCACGTCGAACACACCTTCGCGCA
>JBBQCR010000435.1:0-3170 GCA_038318935.1 Phycisphaerales bacterium | reverse complement strand
GCTGGAATCGATTCACCATGCACGAGTACGCACCGGCATGAGCCCGCGCGACGTACAGGTTCCGCCGCTTTCGCTCGCCACTCCCGCGGGCCGTTTTCGCCTCGCCGCCATCGCCGAAGCGTGGTCGTGGGGAGGTCTGCTCCTCGGCATGGCCTTCAAGTATCTCGTCGTTCGCGATCCGATCGGTGTGCAGATCATGGGACCGATCCACGGGGTGCTCTTCATCGCCTACGTGATCTCCATCGCCCAGGTACGCGGGCCGATGCGATGGGACGCTCGGACGACGGCGCTCGCGCTCCTCGCCTCGCTTCCCCCCTTCTGCACGGTCTGGTTCGAGCGCTGGGCGCTGCGAAGCGGGCGGTTGCGGATGGAGGAAAGCGGCGCGCGGTAGGAGAGGATGCTCGACCGTACGGAGTTCAGCCTCCCAAGCGTTGGTGCGTGACGCCGGTTGCGTCGTTGGCCTGCATGACGGATTGCGGAGCATACCGCCGCTGCCGCGCGATACGCTCCCGTTCGCATGGCGGACATCTCCCCCATCATCGTCGCCGTGCTCGGGTTCTTCACCGTCGTTTGTGCGTTCCGCGCTCTCGCTGGACGCGTCGATCGCACGACTCCGCGTTGCCAAAAATGCAACGCGGACGCGCGCCCTTTCGGATGGCGCGAACCCTGCCGTTGCGACTGCGGCGCGGACTTGCGAGCTCGGCGCTCCCTGCGATGGCAGCGACGTCGCTCAGTTCGCGCAGTGGTCCTCGCTGTGCTCCTCGTGATGGTCACCGCGCTTTTCGCGTGGTGGGCCGTCGAGGTGCGATCCCGCGGCGTCGGCTGGCGCGATGAGCTGCCGTTGTGGGCGTATGCCTCGATCGTCGAGCAAGGCGGCGACGAGCCATTCCACAGCTCGATCGACCGACGAATGGCGGAGGTGCCCGAGAAGAGAGATGTCGCAAGAATGCTTGACGCGCTGCTCGCTTCGCAGCAAGCGCGGCCGAGTTCGGCGACATGGCGGTGCTGCCAGCACTTGGCGTCAAGGTCGATACCGACAGGCGCGGCTGGTGAGCGGTTCCTGACCGAAGCGATGAACTACATCGATGTCATCGCCGAGCAGCGAGAGAATGGCATCGAGGTGTCGTTACGACCGATCGAAAAGTACGCCGGTGACATCCGAATGACGATGATCCGCGTCGACGCCATAACGATTGACGGACGACCGGTTCCGTTTACCACGACCCGCACGGACGAGCGGTCTGTTCCGAACGACCAAGGTCATTCCCTCGATCGGATTTGGTTCCCACTTGGTGATCAGCGCGGATTGACGCGACATCACATTGCCAGCGTTTCGCTCGACGATCCCGCATCTCTACGCGTCTCCGGGCAGCTCGCCTTCGCGGGATCGTGCTTCGATGCCCTCGAACTCGACGAGCAGATAGCGACCACGCGTGATCCTCACGATTGGGAGGTCGATGTGGCCACCGTCCTCTTCGATCGGGCCGCGGCTGCTGCGCCGGGTCGACCGGAACCGCCGGAAACCTCGGGCGGTTGGGACTACGACGGCCCCGTCAACTGGTGGGGACGATGGCAAGGCTGCGCGAGCATGCCGGCTGCCTTTGCCGTGCCGATGGTCGCGATGCTGCAAAGCGGCGTACTCGCAGCGGTCGCTTTCCTTCTCCTCTGGCCGGCTGCCGCCTTCGCGCGCGGACCAGCGCGACTCGCCCCTCCCTCGTGCCGCCGCTGCCACGCCCTCGTTCGCGGCGCGCACGACACCTTGCCGCCGCGCTGCTCGGAGTGTGGCGCTACGCTTGCCACGTTCGACGACTGTCGTTGCGTCACCGTTCGCTCGACTGGCATCCGAATAGCCGCGATGATCGTTGCCTCGCTGGTCCTCGCAGCCGGATCGCTGCTTCTGACTCCCCGCGCCTACGGCTGGACGAACTCCGAACTTGGCCGGCGATTCGTGACGCCGGAAGCCGAAGCCGCGTGGCTCGTTCGAGGAACCATCGACCCGTCGCCCTACTTCAACGGTCCCGATCCCGCCAATCGGCTGCGCGACGGTTCGCTGTTCACCGACAGCGGCATGGACAAGCTTTACCAGAACCCAGCAGCGGTTCGCGCCGCCATGACGGAACTCCTCGCATGGTGGCGATCCGAAGGCGGCACACTGCGGTCCGGGCCAGACAAGCTCACTGAGATGGTGCGGCGCAACGCGCTGGCAGTTTTCGTACGAAAGGCTCGAGCGACCAAATCGATCGACGCGAGTGACTGCGCGGAGATCCTGCGCTGGTGCACCGATCCAGCGGTGACGGGGCTTCCGCTTTTGGCTCCGCTCATGGCCCGTGCTGGCGAACCGTTGATCTTCGGACCTTTTCCGAGTGAGGTGCCGATGTTTGCTCGCGGGCCAGCGATGCAGACGTGGGTGCCGCTGAAGAACAAGGCCATTCCGATCGGCGACGTCACACAGCAGCATGCAGGGCCCATGGACTTCGACCTTGCGTGGACGTATGCGACGCTCCAGAACCCGACCTGCAACGAGGCCGATGTCGCGATTGCTCGCTCGTTGCATGCGACGGTGCACTTCGTCGCGTCGGACGCGCCGCAGGCAGTCACCGGACCGCTGCTCGAGACGCTCGCCCCGCTGGTTCAGGGAGGGCTACGCGTGCAGGATTGCGGTGATCGCGTCGCCGTGAAACTCGATACACCGGAGCTTCATCACCTCGGTGCCTGGCTCGGACGATGGGAAGTCTTGGCAAACGACACCACCGACGCGACGCCGCTGGCGGTGCTGCGGCGAAATCCGCGTGGTCCCGCTCCGGTGGTACTCGTCCATTTTCCCCGACCGTTGCCGGAGGTCCTCTTCCTTCGCTTCGTTCCAGAACTGCCCGCATCGGCGCTCACATCGCCGGGCAAGGGCATGCCGATGTGGGGAGGCACTACAACCTTCCGCGTCACGCGCCGTGCCGACGACCTTTGGTTCGGCAATTCCATCGCTGTGTACGCCACAGAGGCTTGCACGTTGCTTCGGAGGTGATAGTTGTTGTCGCGCTCCGTAGCGCCCTTCGGGCGCACACTCGCTCTGGAGAATCCGACATACGGCGACGCGGTTCAGCGCTGCAGTCAATCACGATCCGTGTGATCCGCGGTCGCCGCATCAAGGAACCAATGACAGCGGGGCGCCGCAG
>JBBQCR010000434.1:0-3230 GCA_038318935.1 Phycisphaerales bacterium | reverse complement strand
GCCGTTGATTCAAACGCTGTACACCGACGGCTACCAAGTCTCGATGGTGGCTCAGATCGCAGGTCTGATCACGAGCACGCTCGTCACTGCATTCCTCATCACACCCTTGGCCATTGTCGTGACCAGTCTCCTGGTGCATTTCGTGGTGATGCTCATCGCGAAAAATCGTTCGACGCTGTCGAGCACGTTGCAGACCCAGTTGTACGGTTTCGGAGCGGTCAGTCTGCTCAGCGCTGCTGGAGAGGTGCCCATCCTCGGGGGGGTACTCAGCTTGGTCGTGATCGTCTGGTACATCGTGGTTTCGTCGCATCTGGTGAGCCGCGTGCACCGCACGAGCGGCTTTGGCGGGTTTGTCGCGACGATCGCGCCCTCGGCGTGTTGCTGCGTGGCGTTCGTAGGGATGATGGGAGTAGTCTGGTACTCCTTCTTCACGATTGTCGGACCCGTGGGCGGCGGCGTCACCATCGCTCCGCAGAGTTCGTTGGGTCCAGCGCTCGTCGCTTCTCGTGACGCCGCGGCAGGAGGCACCGTCGCCGATCCGTTCACGCTTGCGCTCGGTGATACCGCGATGCTGCAAGAGGTCGTCGACGCCGTGACCCTTGGTACTCCCGATGTCGCCATCGGCGGCGTTCCTGTCGCTGATTTCATGAACGACGTCCCGATCGAGCGTCGCGAGGCGGCAATCGCCGCCCTGGCGGCTCGCGTCCCCAAGGGTGACGGAGCGTTTCGGATCGGTTCAGCAGTGTTTTACTACCGCAGCGATACTGATGGTCCTGAAGGTCGCAACGGTTGGCTCGTGGTGTCGATGCTGGCAGGCGAATCGCCGGTGTATATGGTCCTGACCGAAGCCGGCGAAACGACCTTCGAGCAGGCGGGGTTCGACGCGGAACTCGCGCGAGTGAATGCCGACCGAAGGACCCGCAATTTCCCACCGCTGCCGGCGCCGGATACCGTCTCTGATCTGGCAGACTCTCCCGTACCGGTAGCACCCTGACAGAATGAACGCTGATCGTTGACAGCCGGCAACGAGCCACGTTCAATCCTCCTCATGCGCTGCAAGTCCTGCGATTACCCCCTCTGGAACGTCGCCGCCCGCAATTGCCCTGAATGCGGCAGCGTGTTCGCACCATCGCAGTTCGCGTTCGTCCCCGGGTCTGTCCGCTTCCTGTGTCCGCACTGCACGACTGCCTACTACGGACTTTCCGCGGATGGACTGCTTGTCCCGCGGAACTTCGACTGCACGACCTGCCACCGGCGCATAGACATGGACGAGATGCTGCTGATGCCCGCCGAGGGCATAGCGGCCGAGCAGTTGACGATGCGGAATCCCTGGATCGGGCGCGTCACAGTGCTGCGGGCGTTCTTCAGTTCCGTCTCGGCGATTCTCCTGCGCCCGCGCGAATTCGGGCGCACGCTGCCAACGCAAGCGCCGATCGGCGAGGCGATCCGATTTGCAGGCATCGGTCTCGGTGCCCAGTTTGCAATCACGATCATCATGCAGGTTCTCTTCTTTGCCCTCCTCAACATGGCGTTGGGAAGTATGGGAGCGACTGGCAGTAAGAGCGCCACGCAGCTCGGCGGCACGCTGGCGATGATGACCAGTTGGAGCCGACTGGGTACCGGCGTCCTCCTGACGGCGGTTTTTTCCGTGGCGTGGATCGCGCTTGAATCGATCACCGCGCACGGTATGGCGAAGCTGCTGGGCGCTGGTCGAGCGACCTTTGGGCACACGGTTCAGGTGTATCTCTATGCCAGTGGCGCCGGTGCGGTGCTGTTGTGGGCCAGCGTGATTCCCTGTGTTGGCGGACTGCTGTACTTCGCGTGGTTCCTTTGGTCGATTGTGGCGGTCGTCGGAGTGATGCGCGAGACGCACGCCATGAGCGGTGGAAGCGCCGCAGCGGCAGTGATCGTCGCCAGAATCGTCTCCCTCTTCGCCTTGATCGTCATCGGGATCGCGACGCTCTTTGTGGCTCCGCAACTCTACGGGCTGCCACCAGGAATGATGAAGCGGGCGATGTCTGGCGGCATGCAGGTGTCCGCAGCTCAGACCTTCGGAACCGTCAAGTCGACGACCGGCACGTGGCCACGGACGCCGATTGATCCCTTCGTGCAGGACAGTTTCGGGCTGATGGAGTTGCTCGCCGACGTTGGCGGTGGCGACAGCGCCTCGGCTTCGATCGGGGCGATCACGACTGTCACGGCGCTTCAGGGTGACACTGCAACCATCACGGCGGTTGCGGATGCGCTGGCGGCGAAGATTCCTCCGAACGCGCCGTTCCGTCTCGGTCGCGCGGTGTTCCTCTATCCGATCGCATCGAGCGATCAGCTCAATGTGGCCCAGGACTGGATCGTCGTTGTCGAGCAGATCGGCGGCATATTCAAGGTGCAGCGAGGAGACGGCCAGACGGAGATCATCGTCGGTCCGGCGTTCAGTCAGCGGCTTGCGGAAGAGAACGTCCGCCGGGCTTCCGAAGGTCGCGGACCGATTCCCGATCTGGCGACGATCACCGATCTGTTGCCAACGACTGCAGCGCCTTCGCCCGTTCCGACATCACCCTGATCGTTCCTTCATTCGCTTGCGTCATGCGGGATGCCGTGGGTCCGCGGTCGTCGCGGCGGCCGCGAACTTGGCTCGAATCGCTTCGATCTCGGCGATGTAGTAGTCGTCGTGTTCAGCGGCGAAGAACGCGATGTCGACGACCCGCATCGGTCGCTGCAGCCGCGGATGCAGGGCGCTGGCGGCGACACGATCGCGTGGCCAGTGGGCAAACCGCGCGACAAGCTCGTGGCGCGTGGCCCGAAAGCGACCGAACACCTCGGCAAAGGTGCGGGCGTTGTGGTTCGCGTCCCAGGTGGCTTGATTGGTCATGTCGTGGGCACTGAGAGTCTCCGCGCCGCGCTCGATCTCATCGAGTCGCCGGGCGTGCAACGCATCGAGATCGGCAAGATGTCCCACATGCTCCTGCATCGACCACGCCTCGCCATCGCGAGCAATCAGCGTCGAAGGCGGGAGATCTCGGAGCTTCGCCTCGATCCGATCAGGGGCTCCGCGGAGTCGATCAAGGATGACAGGGAGCCGCGCGACCGGGAAGTCAAACACGAACGTGCGCGAGGACCAGTTTTCGTGCGGGAGGGCTTCGTGCGGGAGAGGCTCGTGCATGCGGAAAGCCTACCGTCGAATTCGTCGATGGCCCTTGACTGCTGAACCTCTCATTCGACTCCCAGATGAG
>JBBQCR010000433.1:0-3242 GCA_038318935.1 Phycisphaerales bacterium | reverse complement strand
GGTGGCTACGTGATCGCACCGCCGAGCCGTCATCGTTCGCTGCACTCCTATCACTGGCGCGGCTTCGACCTCACAGTGCCGGAGCTTCCAGCGTGGACACTCGATCGGCTCGCTGCGGTCCCTCCCACTCCGCGACTTCTGGGCCGTCCCGATGCCCCCGCGACGGTTTCCGATGCATGGGCACGCTCAGCACTCACGGGCGAAGCGGACTCCGTGCGCGTCGCGCCAGAAGGCACCCGCAACCACGCGCTCAACCGCGCAGCGTTCTGCCTCGGCCAGATCGTCGCCGCCGGCGCACTCGACTCCGCTGTCGTCGAAACAGCACTTCTCGAAAGCGCCCTGCATGCAGGACTCGGCGAGCGAGAAGCGCTGCGCACTCTGCAGTCGGGACTGATCGCGGGGATCGCTCACCCGCGGCTCGCACTCATCGCGCGGACACCGCAACACCAGCATCCGACCCTGCAACAACCGGATCACGAACTCGGACTGGGCTAAACGGACCGGCTGCCGAAGAACGTCAGTTTCAATCTGACGGCAGAGGTACAGTCGGGACGTGAAGCACTTAACCGCGGGTCGACCGCCGAAACCGATGAAGGTCAATTCAGCGATGATGGATGCAGCTCGCGCTGCCCTCGCGGCTGCATCCCGCTGCCTCAAATCTCGAGGAACCCCGGTTCGCCGCCCCCGGACCGATCCGCGACTCGCAGACGCTGTGCTTGCAGTTCGTCTCGCCGAAGCGCTCGAGCTCCTCGCTGCTGAAGAAGTGGCGCGGGCACGTGAGCACGACGGGCTCAGCTGGGCGGATGTCGGCGCTGCGTTCGACACGTCACCACAATCCGCCCACACGCGGTTCCGATCGCGGTAGAGACGGTGTTCGCCCGTCGGCCCCCTACAGCAAATGCCCGATCCAGAAGTCAGCCAACACGCTCCGCGCTGAGGATCTTGCGACTTCTCTCACTCGCGAGTCGCGTCTGGTTGGATGACGCAAGGACCTCAGGCGGCTACGCGGTTGGCAACGCGGACGCGAGACGCGAAGCGATGTCCGCCACCTGTGCGCCACCGATATGTCCAGCAGACTGGATGTGCTGGTAGAGGGCCTTCGGCCAGCACACCAGAACGCCATCCAAGTTGAAGGGCTTCGTGAAGAGTCCCCACTCCGCGTCAATGAAGCAGATGACGGGATGAACCGTTGGGCCTTCGATCAGAGCATCGTGCACTGCTTCGATCTGACGTTCCATGCCCGCGACCAGCGAGGAACAGTCGCGACTTCCTACGTAGAGCCGAAGATCGGTTCGGAAGAGCCCGCCCTTGTCGCGCTTCTGCACCTTGCCCTTGTATCGCTTCGCGTCGATCACGTAGACGCCGCTGGGCGCCACGACAAGATGGTCGATGTTCGCTCGACTGCGGGGAATGCGACGGTCGTGCAGTACCCGTACCGATTCCGACGCCAGCAAGTCGAGCCCCGAGCCGAGTCGACGTTCGCCCTCCGCGCCCTTGGCCCACGCCGACAGGTGTTGAGGCTCGTCACGCACCCTGAGGAGGAAGCCGCCAATGTGCGGGTGGCGATCACGGACCCGCTCTTCGTCGTTGGCCTTCCGGCGCTCGTACTCGCGCTGCGCTGAGCCGCCGGCAAGCTGCGACGGGACCGGCTCGCCAGATGCGAGGGCTTCTGGCTGACAGTCGAGGCACGTCGTGGACTTCGCGTCCGCGTCCCACCAAGCGAGAGTCCCCGCGGCGAGTGGAGCCGAGCAAGAAACGCATCGACTCGCCCACCGCAGTGCGAGGTACCGACTGCCTGCCATCGCCAGATCGTCGTCGTGTCCCATCGGTGCCTTGAGCTCGCGTACGCCCAATCCGCCGAATGGCTCCCCTTCGACCACCGACGGACGATGCCAGGTGGGGTCGGGACTCCGATCGAGTGCACAAACTCCGGCCTACAGCTCGGCTTCGGTAGCCAGGCTCGGGCGTTCGAGCACTTCGAGCGCGCCCCTGAGACTCGCCGCGGCTCGCTCCCAGTCGAGCCGAGCTGGTCCCTGGGATGGCTTTGGGCCGAGAACGACGAGTTCCGAGCCCTGAGTGCCAGCGCTCGGCTCGGCGGAGTGACGGGCCCGGTAGACGCCGGCGGCACCGACCGCGCTGCGCCAGGCGCGACGTGCTGACTGCTCGTCAGGCGGTTCGCCGAGCAATCGGCGGGCCGGGTCATCCGGGTCATTCAGCGCCGTGAGCCGGACCTGTTCCTCGACCGCTTGCTCGGCGCGTCGAACGAGAGCGCGCTGTTCGATGGTCGGCGCGTTCGTTGTGTTCCACCCTTGGTAGGTCTCTCGTTGGGTTCGAAGCCGGCGGTATGCGGCGGCGTGCTGGTCGAGTTGCCGGTCGATTGCACCGACGGCGCGCTGCGCTCTGCGTGCTGTCTCCGGTTGGGCGGCTTGCTCGGTCCAGATCCGGCGACGAGTGCGGAGTGCGGTGGCCTTCTCTGTCAGCGTTGCGATGGCGGGCATCGGGTTGGGTGGTGCGTCGGAGAGGATGCGGTCGAGGTGTCGCCGGCGTCGTGTGAGTTCGGGCAGGTCCGTTCGGTCGGCAAGCGCGGCGACCTTCTCGATCCCCGGGGCAAGGTCGGTGACGGTGGCACCACTGGTTCGACGACCGAGCGCCGCGGTGATCTCGCCGAGGCCGTGATGGTGAAGCTCTGCGGGGGCGTGGTCGAGATCGCTCGCGGTGGCGATCGCGCCGTCTATGACGTAGACGCGGGTCTCGCGGCGAGCGCGGGTGATCGCGACATAGCCCTCCTCGAATCCGGACATGTCGGTGGGGTGGTAACGCCCGACTTCATGGGTGGCGCCCTGGACGCCGTAGGTCGTGCGGGCGTAGCCGTGATCCAGGTGCCCTCCAATGAGATAGCGGTGCGGGAGGCGAATGACGCCTTCGCGTTCGAACTCGATGGTGATCTCGTCAACGTCGGGGTGGAGCGCTGTGACCCGGCCGGGACTGCCGTTGCGGACAAAGCCGCTGCGGGCTCCCGGCAGGGTGCGGTCGTTGCGGCGCGCTACGACGTCGTCACCGACCATGAACTCGCGGCCCGACACGACCAAGGTCTCTCCTTGGAGGTCTCCGTTCTCCTTGAGGAGTGAGCGGGCCCGCTCGTTGAGCGCGCGGCGAGTCGAGTTCGGACCGGCGATCATCGGGTCCGCCCGGCCTTCGGCGACGCGTTGGGCGTACCAGTCGGCAACCATCGCATCGAAGGA
>JBBQCR010000432.1:0-3245 GCA_038318935.1 Phycisphaerales bacterium | reverse complement strand
GAGCCGAGTCACAATGCCGGAATGCTCCTTCGCTCCGCAATCGTCGCTGCGCTTCTTACTCTCAGCGTTCTTCCGGTCGAGGCCGGGGGTCTCGCTCGCGCGACGAAGCTGCCGCCGGCAGTCCATCGGCAGCCCACGTGGGTCTTCTTCCGAGACCGCGCTGGCGCCGCCGTACGGGAGGCCGACGCCCTGGTCTCCGATCGTGCGCTTGCCCGGCGAGCGATGCGCGGCACTGAGAGTGGCATTACCGAGCGCGACATGCCGGTCGATCCGGCCTACGTCGCGGCGGTGCAGGCGATGGGCGGCCGGGTGCGTGTTCAGAGTCGATGGCTTAACGCGATCAGCGTCGAAATCGATCCGGCGCTGCGTCGCGGTCTGACCTCGCTGCCCTTTGTCGCAAGCGTGCAGCCGGTGCGGGTCGGCCATGGCGACGGCGAGCGGAACGAGATCGCAACCTCGGGCGTCGCTGATACCGACTACGGCTTCTCGCTTCCGCAGGTCGCGCAAATGAACCTGCTCACCCTGCATGCGCGCGGGTTTCGCGGCGCTGGCATGGTCATCGGCATCCTCGACACCGGATTCAACCGGGTGCACGAGGCGTTTCACAGCGAATCGCATCCTCTCAACGTGATTGCGGAATGGGACTTCATCAACAACGACGGCAACACCGGCATCGAAGCCGGCGATGATCCCCAGCAGCACAGGCACGGCACGTGGATCCTCGGAACGCTCGCGTCGTATCTGCCAGGCCAAGTGGTCGGCGCCGCCTACGAGGCGTCGTACGTTCTGGCGAAGACCGAAGTCGTCGCCACTGAAACGCAGATTGAAGAGGACTACTACGTCGCCGGTCTCGAGTTCATAGAAGCCCACGGCGCGGACGTCGCAACGTCTTCGCTCGCCTACTTTGACTGGTACACGCCGGCCGACTTCGATGGCCTGACCGCGGTGACGACGATCGCCGTCAACATCGCTACCAGCAACGGACTGATCTGCCTCACCGCCAACGGCAACGGTGGCCACGACCGGGATCCCTCCACCGCAACGCTTGGCGCCCCGGCGGACGCGCTCGATGTCATCTCCTGCGGCGCTGTCGACGAAAGCGGCGTGATCGCAGGATTCTCCAGCGACGGTCCCACCGCCGACGGACGCGTGAAACCAGAACTGCTCGCGCGCGGCGTCGCAACCGCGACGATCAACTCGACCGAACCAACAGGTCTCTCCGCCGTCAGCGGTACAAGCCTGTCGACTCCGATCCTTGCGGGGGCAGTGACGTGCGTTCTGCAAGCTCGCCCCGATCTCACCGTCGCCTCGATGCGGACGACGCTCTTTGCAACGGCGACCGACTTCAGCGTCTCAGGCTTCAGCGATCCACTCTTCGTGCGCGGATACGGCATCGTCCAGGCGGACGCTGCGGCGCGATCGGGCCACGCGACCGCGGACATCAATCTTGACGCTGTCGTCGACAGCGCGGACCTCGCGATCCTGCTCGGCGCCTGGGGAGCGTGTTCGGCGTGCGACGGTTGCCCCGCGGACCTCGACGGCGACTGCGACGTCGGTGCGGCCGACCTCAGTGTTCTCTTGGGGGAGTGGAACTGATTCGCCGGCCCGCGCACACGCGAGCATTCGCGCGATGACTCCGCCACCCGGCGTGCGCATGCGCTGGCAGGACCTTTTGTTCCTGCACTGGCGCGTCGACCCCGAGTTGATGCGATCGCGAGTGCCCGCTGAACTCGAAGTCGACTGCTTCGAAGGTTCCGCGTGGATCGGTCTCGTTCCCTTCACGATGGCGAACACTCGCTTCCGCGGCGTGCCGGATCTCGGGCCGCTCCGTCACTTCCACGAGTGCAACGTCCGCACCTACGTCCGTCACACTGGTCGAACAGGCGTGTGGTTTTTCTCGCTCGATGCGGCGTCGTTTCTGCCGGTCGTCGGAGCGAGACTCCTCTGGCGCTTGCCGTACGTCTGGAGTCGCATCGAGAGCGTGCGTCGCGACGACACGATCGACTATCGCCTGAGCCGTCGACTCGGTGGTGGCGCTGCGCACATCACCTGGGAGCGGGGCGAACTGCTGCCGCCGTCGGCGCCGGCATCGCTTGAGCACTTTCTCACCGAACGATACTGGCTCTTTGCACGGCGCTTTGGACGCGTGCAGCGCAGTCGCGTGGAACACGTCCCGTGGCCGCTGCGAAAGGCTCGCGTCGCGCGATGCGAGGAATCGCTGATTCGTGCCGCGGGAATCGACGTGCAGGGTGAACCGCACGCGATGTGCAGCGACGGCGTCGACGTTCTCGGATGGAATCTGGTGGCGAGCGATGCACCGCCCGAGGCGGACGGCAGTCCCGCACTCAGTACACACTCTTCTCGAAGTAGAACGACGACGCGTTCTTCGGTGTGATGAGTTCGACGTCGATCATCATGTGCTTGGGCATGAACTGCTGGATCTTCGCCCGATTCCCGTCGCGAAGTATGCCGACCGCCAACTGAATGCCTGTGGCGATCATCGACGGCGGATACGTGATGTCCGCGGGGTACATCGGATCGCCATCCTTGACGCGCTTCACGATGTCCTTCATGCCGGCGCCGCCCAGGATCCACATCTCCTTGCCTCTGCCGGCTTCCGTGATCGCCTGTTCGGCACCGAGTGCCATGTCGTCGTCGCTGGCCCAGACCACATCAATCTTCGGATTCTTGACCAGCAGCGTCTCCATCACCTCAAGGGCTTTCTGGCGACTCCAGTTGCCGCTGGCCTGACCGACGACTTCGACGCCGTTGGCCTTGAAGACTTCCATGGCGGACGTCACGCGATCGGTGTTGACTGTGCAGGGGATGCCTTCAAGGACGACGACCTTGCCCTTGGCAACCTTGCGCCGTGCCAGTTCGTCGACGATGAACTGGGCAGACTTGCGACCGAAGGCCTTGTTGTCGCCTTCGATGAAGACGTCTGCGACCGGTTCGAGAAATCCGCGATCAACATTGACCACCAGAATCCCTCGCTCGGACGCGGCCTTCGCGGTCGGTGTCAAGGGCGCGCTCTCGGTTGCGAGAATGACGAGACCTTGCACACCCTTGGCCATCATGGTTTCGATGTCCGCGATCTGCTTCTCGGGATTCGCCGCGGGCGAGAAGACCCACTCGATCTGCGGATAGAGCTCCATCGCCTGCTTCGCCCACCAGATGACACCGGCGGTCCAACCGTGATCGGCCGCTGGCACGCTCACGCCGATGCTGATCTTGCCCGGGGCGCT
>JBBQCR010000431.1:0-3254 GCA_038318935.1 Phycisphaerales bacterium | reverse complement strand
GTGTTCCGACTGAGCGGCGGGGAGAGGTTCAACCGAAGGACCAACCGGAGCACCAACCTGAGATAGCGGGAGAAATCGAACGAGAACGATGATTGGTCACGCCTGATCAGCGTCGACCATCATAAACCGGATCTCCGCTTCCGCAGCCACCTTCTCGCCAACCAGCGCCCGGCAACGGAGATGGCCGGTCCGGTGCGTCGCCCGAATGTTCTCGGCCTCGAGGATCAATTGATCACCCGGCGTGACGGGCTTGCGGAGCTTGACCTTGTCGAGACTGAGCAGAATCGCGATCTTGCCCTGATGCTCAAGGGTGCGGCTCATCAGCAGCCCTCCCAACTGGGCCATCGCCTCAACGATCAGCACGCCGGGCATGATCGGGGTGCCTGGATAGTGGCCTTGAAAGAAGGGCTCGTTGATGGAGACGTTCTTGATTCCCACCGCTCGCTTGTCACCGTCCATCTCGATGACCCGATCAACCAACAGCATCGGATAGCGGTGGGGCATCAGGCGCTGGATCGCGCGAATGTCCATCGCACGGCCATCGAGCATCGTCTGGCGCAACTCGACGGCCTGCATCTGCTCTCGGATCTTGGCCCCGAGGCGGCGATTGAGGTGATGCCCCGAACGTACCGCGAAGACGTTGCACTGCACGAAGCAACCGATCAACGACAGGTCGCCGATCGCGTCAAGCACCTTGTGCCGGACAGGCTCGTCCTCAAAGCGATAGGCGTTGTCGATCGGGCCATCCTCGCCGATCACCAGCACATCCTTGGGCGTCAGGTGGCGGCACATTCCGGCCGCCCACAACCCTTCCGCTTCCTCCCGAAGCGAGAACGTCCGTGCGGGCGCCACTTCGGTCGCGTAGTCGCCGGTCACGCCGGTGAAGGAGTGCGTCTGCGAACGAATGCGATGTCCGTTGCGGCCGTAGTCGAGGTCGTACACCACGCGCATGCCTTCGACATCGCTCGGCATCGCGTGGATGCTGGCGCCGTCGGGATCCTCGACCGAGACCGGTTCGCGAAGCCGGAAGACCTTGCGCGGGCGATCCTGCGAAACAAGACCGACTGCGAGGATCGGATCAACGAACGGTTTGGCGCTGCCATCGCCGCAGGGAATCTCCGGACCGCTGATGCGAATCACCGCGTTGTCGATGCCCAGGCCTGCGAGCGCCGAGAGGCAGTGTTCGACGGTCTCGATTGTGACGTCACCCATCTTGAGTGTCGTGCGTCGCGGGCGATTGACGGCGTAGTCGACGTTCGCCGGAATTCTCACCGGTGGGTTCACGTCAACGCGTTCGAAGACGATGCCTTCGTCGGTGGCGCCGGGACAGATCTCGAGCGTCGCGTCGACACCGGTGAGCAGTCCCTTGCCGCTCACCGTCACCGAGCGGCTCAGCGTGCGCTGTCGCGGGCCGGCGGTGACGTCGCTACCGGCGGGCTTGTTCGCGGCTCGTTCGAAGGGCTTGCGTGACGAGAGTGATCCGGTGCCTTGCGCAGCGCGCGACGAAAGCCCCTGCGACGGTTCGCGGGCGGGAGTCTCGGGTTCGGGCGTTTGCGAGGGCATGGTCAGGATCCAATCGCGGGGTCAACCTTTGACGGGTCTCTCGCGGCTGCGATCGCGGGGCGGATCGAGCAATCGCGATGCTTCGGGACCGAGGATCTCCTTCAGGTTCTTCATCAGTTCCGGCAGCTTGCGGGCGACGATCGCTTCCTGCATCGCACGTCGCGCTTCCTTGGCAGGGTAGCCCGCCCAGGACTCGCCGTCGGGGATGTCGTTCATGACTCCCGAACCGCCCGCGATCGACGCGCCGCGGCCGATGCGAACGTGATCGGCAATTCCAACTCCGCCGCCGACCCGCACGCCATCAGCGATGACCGACGAACCGGCGACTCCGGCGAGGCCGCAGATCACCACGCAACGACCGATGCGGCAGTTGTGACCGATCTGCACCAGGTTGTCGATCTTGGTGCTGGCGCCGATCAACGTGGCCCCGAACTTGCCGCGGTCAATGCAGGAGTTGGCGCCGACCTCGACGCCGTCTTCGATGATCACGTTGCCCAAGTGGGGCACCTTGAGCAGCCCGCGCCCATCGGGCGATGCGCGGTAGCCAAATCCATCGGTGCCGATCTGCACACCACCGTGCAGCACCACGCTGCGGCCAAGGACGCATCGCTCGCGAATCACGACACCTGCGTGCAGCACGCAGTCGTCGCCGACAGTCACGCTGTGGTACAGGCAGGTGCCGGGGAAGATCGACACGCCCGCGCCAATCACGCAGCCGCGAGCGATGTGCACACCGGCGGCGATGCGGACGTTGTGACCGAGTACGACGCTCGGATCGATGAGCGCCGTCGGATGCACTCCCAGCGGCGGCAACTCTTCTTCCGGAGCGAAGAGGTCGAGAATCGAGATCATCGCCGTGTCGGCGTTGGGGACCAGAATGATCGCCCGATCTTCCGTCGGCTGCACCAGTGATTCGAGCGTGCGTGAGACGACCGCGACGCTGGCGCTGCTCGTCGGCCACGCCTTCGCGTGGTAGTCGTCACCGACGAAGGTCAGATCACCAGTCTTGGCGTCGTGCACCGTCTGCAAACCGGTGATGACCGAATTGCCGGGGCCAAGCAACTCGCCTCCGACGCGGGTCGCCAGATCGGCGACGGTGAAGGAGCGAAGGCGAGTGGACACGTCGGAAACCTGAGGCACGGGCGATCTCTTCAGCCAGGAGTGGAGGAACGATGCGAGTCGACGACGACCATCAAGGCTTCGAGGAGCCTGCTGCTGCTGCAGAGCCTGGAGTGGCCGGGGTGCCTGCGCCATTCGGATTGTTGCCAGTCGCGCTGTCGCCGGGCGCGGCGGCCGGCGGCAGCTTCGCTCCAGGATCGAGCTTGTAGGTGGCATTCAACTCCGCGATCAGGGCGTCGGAGATGTCGAATTCATCGTTGGCGTACAGGAATCGCCGCGCCGAAATCTGTTGCAGGGTCTTCTGCGAGTCGCCGCGGTCCATCTCGGGAATGGAGTCGTTCAGCAGCACGAAATCGAGATTGTGGGACGCGGCGTAGCTCTTTGCGGCGACCTTGATTGCCTCGTAGGTGTCGCGCATTGACTTCGCCCGTTCGGCCTCGATCTTCAGGCGGGCAAACTGGTCGCGAGCCTTGTACTCACCGATCATCGCGTAGACCTCCTGCTGCTTCTGGAGGAACGCCGACGAGTTCTTGGTGAAGGACTCCAGCTCGTTGCTGATCTCCTCCATCGAC
>JBBQCR010000430.1:0-3256 GCA_038318935.1 Phycisphaerales bacterium | reverse complement strand
GGAGCGCGTCCTCGTGATTGCCGCGAATCGCCACCATGCATTTTCCGGCAAGCCGCTCGAGACATCGATCGGGTTGAGGGCCGTATCCGACGATGTCACCCAGACACATGATCTCCGACACGCCTAAGCGCGCGAGTTGTTCAAGCACCGCGTCGAGCGCGGGGAGGTTGCCGTGAATGTCCGAGATGATTGCGATGCGCGCCATGCACCACTCCACGATGTGGTTCAGAGGATCAGCAACCGAAGTTGCCTACTCCGAACGCCCGTTCACCAAGCCGATCTCGCGAATGCCGTCTTCATCGTGAAGCCGACACCCCTCAAGATCGCTCTCGGCCCTCCGCACGATTGATTCCACGAGCTCTTCGCGATCGACGAGCCGAGGAACCGTTTTTACTATGTTCGGAACGAACACGACTGCGAGTGTTCGCTTTGGCATCGGCCCTTCTGGGCCTTTTCCTGCACCGAATTCGCGGGCTGCGAACTCTCCTCGCAACATACCGATCCAATCCACTTCGGTCGCAACGTCCGCGTCATCGACTGCGCAAATCTTCACATGCAATCCGTCGAAACCGAGGTCGATCGGTTCATGTTGTCATGAACATGGTGATCCCGGCTGTGCCAAACTGTCCCAACTGTGTAACTCGTTCTTTCACCGGTTCTGTCACCGGCTCTATCACGGCTCTGTCACCAACCAACCGCAACGCTTCTTCATCCAATCATCCGACTGACGGAGAGAAGACAGTTCATCGGAACCCATGTCCTTTCATTGCGTCGCGATTCCGACCCAGCAAATATTTGCCGCAAGAGTTTTCGGACTGCCACCGGTTTCCGATCGCTTGATCGCCGGTCGGACCTCCGTCTGGCGTAGGCCGTCGGGACCATTCAGGATGCCGTTGCTGCGGCTCCCCGTCGGCATCCGAACGGTCGATCGACTCCGCCGCGTGCCTGTGACGTTCACAATCGTTGCGCCGCAAGCGACTTCAGCGCTTCGGCAAGACCTGCACGCGGCATCCACTGTCCATGGATGTCGCGGAGGACCAAGCCCAGGAGTTCGAGCGTCGTCAGGGTGGCAAGCACTTCGTGCGCGGCGTCAGCACCGATCGTCTCGTCCAAGCGTGCCGGTCGCCCCGTGGACGCGTGCTCGACGATCCGACCGGCAACCTCGCGCGCCAGCGGCGAGAGCTGATCCACGAGCGGCAACGCAACTTTCTCTGAAGACGTCTGGTCGCTTCGAACGCGCCGCGCGGAAGGCTGCCGATCGGCTCCCCGTCCCTGCCGCTCCATCGCCCCACGGACAAGGTGCCCTGCGGACGCAAGTTGTTCCATCACCTCCTCGGGGGAGGTCACGAGCGCCGCCCAGCCCTCGCGAATCGCGCGGTGCGACCCTTCGCTGGTCGGACTATCGGCCCGCCCCGGAACTGCCATCGCCTCGCGGCCGTGGTCTTCCACCGCAAGGCGTGCGGTGATCGACGCTCCACTTCGCGCACGAGCCTCGATCAGGATCACCCCCAGCGACCATCCCGAGATGATGCGGTTTCGTTGCGGAAAGAGGTCAGGGCGAGGTCCGGTCCGCACCGGCTGCTCGCTGACGACCGCCCCACCGCCAGCGACAATCGCATCGAAGAGCGGTGCGTTCTCCGGGGGATAGGGGCACCCGAGCCCCGAGCCAAGCACGGCAATCGTCCGACCTCCAGCTCGCAGCGCCGCACGATGTGCTTCGGCGTCGATGCCACGAGCACCACCTGAGACGATCGTGTGCCCGTGAGCCGCCATGCCCTTCGCAAAGCGGGCTGCTTGATCGAGTCCGTAGGCGGAACATCGTCGAGCGCCGACGATCGCGATCGACCACACGTCGATCGGTTCGAGAATCCCACGAACCCAAAGGAGCGGCGGCGGGTCGTGGATCGTTTTCAGGAGCGCGGGATAGTCGTTGTCAGCGAGTCCGACGAGTCGCCCTCCCACGTCGTTGATGGCTCGAAGTTCGGCCTGAACATCGACCTCCAGCGCCGACGCACGGCATCGCGCCGCTCGCGGCACCGCGCATCCCAGGGCGTCGGCCCATGCCCCATCCGCGGCATCCTCCGCCATTCCTTCTGCTGCCTCAAGCGCCGCTCGTGCTGTCCCGAACATCGCCAACAGCCGCGCGATCGCGATGGGGCCGAGGTTGCGCGCGAGCCGCAGCGACAAGAGCGCGCACTGCTCACGCGATGGTGCCGCGAGAATCTCGCCCACTTCATTCTTATCGCTCTCGCGCGGCATGCGACGACGCTACCGCGCCGCGCGCGGTGACTTCGATTCTGCCCTGTTTTTTTCCTGAAATACCCGCGCGAGAATAGTTAGTCGGCGCCAGCACTCGATGGCGGTGGCCGCTCGGTGTCCTGAGCGACAACGCGATCCTCAAATGCTGCGTCGAGTTCCTCGACAGCGTTTGCTCGCGAATCAGTGTCGACTTCCGGGCGACTCTCGATGATCACCGACGCTCGCGGGCTGACGACTGGTTCCATCATGGGTCCCGCCTCGTCGTCGAAGTCCCCGTGGTCTACCACGTCGTCCGCTTCGTCCACCACCTCTGCGTCGATGTAATCGTCGATACGCCGATCCTCCGCGTTGATCGCGTCGCCTCGCGCGTCCGGGTCTTCGTCCATCGCCGCGCTTGCAACATCCTCCGGCATAGCACCCAAGGTCATGCGCGCATCAAGCGCGGAGCGCTCACCGTCATCGGCTCCCTCGTCCGATCCCTTCCGATCTGCGGTCGGGGTGGTGCCGTCCTTCGGATCGGTCGCGGCCGCCACAGCGGTTCGGCCGGTGTCGGGTCCCAAGAGAAGTCCAACAAACAAGAGAAACACCGAGCCAGCCATCATCCAAAGCTTGTTCGGTCCCAGGGCAAGCCGAGCAAGCAGCGTGTCGGGATAGACCTCGGGGATCACCTGCGGCGCGGGGACACTCTCTTCGATCCACTGGGCGACGGTTTGATTCAGACCCGGAGTCAGCAGCAGCGAGTCTTCGCCCTTGGGCACCATGTTGAGTTGGGCCATCGCCAGCCGCCGCACCAAGTCGGGCTCGCCGGATCGGAGGTCACCCAAGAAACGGTCGTAGGCCTGGAGGCACGCGAACACGCGAGCTTCGTTCGCCTCGACCAGCCGCACGTCGTTGCGCAATTCGTGCAGTTCCCGCTGGGCTGGGATGAGAACGCCCGCGATCAGAAGCGCGAGTCCGGCGAGCACGAAGGGCCAACCGGGATCGAGACGAAAGAGTG
>JBBQCR010000429.1:0-3269 GCA_038318935.1 Phycisphaerales bacterium | reverse complement strand
GGTCTTGGAAGGCGAGCGGGCGACGGCGCAGATCCAGCAGCTCCTCTTCGAAGCCAGCAGCGGTACATCGTCCCCGAAGACCCCTGGCGGAGCGCCGAGTTTGAAGTCTGCATCTCCACCCGAGCCACCAGCGGGACCTGTTTCGACAGGAGGGCGCACATCGTGAACTCGTCAGCGCTCAGACTCCCGCATGGGACCTTTGGCATCGTGATCCTCGTGATGCTGATGACAATCGGTGCCGCGCCAGTTTCGAACCAGCCGATGATCGCAGAGGCAATCGACTGGAGTACGAGGTTGAGCCAGCTCAAGCCCTCTCGGCCGATCGCGTACTTCGAGTTGGGAGAAGAAGTCGCCGATGCCGCAACGACTCCGCAGGAGCGTGAGTTGGCGCGCACACTGTTCGGGCTGGCGGGAGCACTCGATCCGACGGGCTTCGGTCGCTCAAGCGCGCTTGCTCAGGCGTCGCTCGCTTCCGATGATCGGCAGCGTCGCATGCTCCGGGCGCTCGCGGCACTTCTCGATCCACATGGCGAGGATGCGGTCGCCGAAGCCGCCGGTCGTCAGCGACCGAGTGTGAGCACGGCGATCGCGATTTCCGAAGCGTTTTCTCATCTTCGTCGCGGGCAGGGACCGCGGGCCCTCGGTCTGGTGAAGGCTCCCGAGGCTGAAGCGATGCTGCAGACCTACGGCAGTCGTCTGCCCGGAGGCGCCGAGCGATTTCGTGAGGACTGCCGCACGTTCAAGGGCGGATTGCGGCCGTCGCTGACGCTTGACCAACTCCAGATGATGTTCATGATCGAGGAAGCGATCTTGGCTTCAGCATGGGCTTCAGCAGGGGCTTCAGCAGGGGCCTCGGCGGGCGCGGCGGCCGGAGGCGATCGCGACCGCACGTGGAGTTCGTCGCTCGCCGAGACCGAAGGGCGACCGCTCCTAGAAATTGACACCGCCCGAATCGAGGACGCTTTCGGGGTCGATCCGACACGGCCGTACTGGACGGGCGGACAGTGGTCGCAAACCCAGTGATGATCGCGATTGTCTCCAGTGGCGTGCGGGGGGCGCTGCCGCGGTCGGCGTCGCTCCGGACCCGTCGCGGGCTGGGCGCACGCCAGCGGTCTGCTGCCATCGGGTCATTCGTGCAATTCGAGCAATGGACTGCAAGAGTCGCCGCCGTCGCTCGCATTGACCATGCAGCGTCGCGGTGCTTGTGGTGGGCCACGCACCGCGGCCTGCATTTCTCCCTCGGGGTGAAGGCGTGGCTCTGTCCGACACCGGCCGAGCGGCGGCTCACCTCTGAACGACGACGACCGCTGCGGACTCCTCCACTGCGGCCGTCGTTGTCGTCGCCGGTCGCGGCGCGGAAAACGCTCACACCTTGGCGAGCGCGTGGGTGAGGTCAGCAATCAGGTCATCGGGATGTTCGACGCCCACCGAGAGGCGCACCAACGTGTCGCTGATGCCAAGAGCGGCGCGATTCGCGGGCGGCACGCTTGCATGAGTCATGATCGCAGGATGCTCGATGAGGCTCTCGACGCCGCCGAGGCTTTCAGCCAAGGCGAAGATCCGGACGTTCTCGAGGAAACGCTGACTCTCCGCGAGGCCACCCTTCAGAAACATCGTGATCATGCCCCCGAACGCAGGACGACCGTCGAGGCGCATCTGAAGTCCAGCGAGCGAGTGCTGGGGATGGCTGCGGAGTCCGGGATACACGACGCTTTCGACTTTGGGCTGCGTCTGAAGCCACTCGGCGATCGCCATCGCGCTGGTGCAATGCCGTTGCATGCGCACGGCAAGCGTCTTGAGTCCGCGGAGCGCGAGGTAGGCGTCAAACGGTCCCATGACGCTGCCGATCGCGTTCTGCATGTAACGAAGCTTCTCGGCCAGATCCTTGCGGCGGGTCACGAGGACGCCGCCGACGGTGTCGCTGTGTCCTCCGATGTACTTGGTCGCCGAGTGCATCACGATGTCGATCCCCGACTCCAGCGGTCGCTGGAGCACCGGACTCGCAAAGGTGTTGTCGCAGACGGTGATCGCCCCGTACTTCTTGCCGATGCGCGCGACTTCGGCAATGTCCGCGAGCTTCAACGTGGGATTGGTGGGCGTCTCGGTCCAGATCATCTTCGCCTTGTGCTTGATGACCGCCTCTTCGATCTTCTTCGGATCGGTCATGTCGACGTACACCGGCTTCAGTCCCATCGACCTCTCGCGCACGCCGGAGAAGAGCCGATAGGTGCCGCCGTACATGTCGTCCATGGCGACAAGGGAATCGCCGCTGTTCAGGAGCTCAAGGCAGGTGCCCGTCGCCGCGAGCCCCGACGCGAACGCAAAGCCGCCACAGGTGCGCTCGTCCGCTTCGCTCAGGCCGCTCGATTCGAGATTCGCAATGCACCGCTCGAACGCGAAGCGCGTGACGTTGTGGCTTCGCGAGTACTCGAATCCCTTGTGGACGCCAGGAGATTCCTGAGCGAACGTCGATGACGTGTAGATCGGCACCATCACCGCGCCGGTGGTCGGGTCGGGATGCTGGCCGCCATGGATGCAGCGCGTCGAGAGATGAAGTTGATCGTGCGACATGTGGTTGGTGATGGGAGAGCGTTCCGCAAGGAGTTCTTCGCCATTGCTCAAGGAAGCTGCTTGCGTAAATAGTTGATCAGGTCGATCTTGGTGATCAGCCCGTAAAAGTGCTTGTCGTCGGCCACGATCGCCACGCGGTCGGCGCGGAAGATGGGAACGAGTTCGTTGATGTTGGCCTCCGGCCGAATCGTCTCGAGGCGGCTCGACATGAACTCACGGACGGGCTTGGAGTCGTTCACCGTCGCGTTCATGAGGGCGATGAGGATGTCGCCCTCGTCAATGATGCCTACCACCTTGTCATGATCGTCGACGACGGCCAACTGACTCACGCCGAACATGCGCATGCGCTTGATGGCCTGGGCGATCGGCGTGTCCGGTCCGAGGCAGAAGTCCTCGCGCTCCAGATGCCGACGGGCGACAAGATCGCGAAGGTCGTTGTACTTCGGACGGTCGATGAAGCCGTTGTCGACCATCCAGAAATCGTTGTACATCTTCGAGAGGTACTTCGCTCCGCTGTCGCAGATCAGCGTGACCACCCGCTTCGGCGACTTCTGCTCGCGGCAGTAGCGAAGCGCCGTCGCGAACAGCGTGCCGACCGACGATCCTGCGAGGATGCCTTCCTTCTTCAGCAGCTCGCGGGCGGCATGGAACGCTTCGCCGTCCGGAATGGTGTAGCCCTTGGTGACCAGCGTGAGATC
>JBBQCR010000428.1:0-3292 GCA_038318935.1 Phycisphaerales bacterium | reverse complement strand
TGCGGCGACGCGAGGAGTGCCTCGGCACTGGCGTTGTCGAGGAAGCCCGCCTTCAGCCATGATTCGTTGCTGGTGTTCTCGAGTAGCCGCCGAACCAGATAGGCCATGCCCGGAATCATCTCGCCGACCGGAACGTATTCGCGAATGCGTAGACCCAGTTCGACCGCAGCGGCCTTCATCTGGTCGCCCATACCGTGCAGCATCTGCAACTCGATCGACGACTGCGGCAGGTCCGCCTTCTCGACCGCTGCAAGCGTGGCGGCGATCGAGCGGGCGTTGTGGCTGCCCAAGGCGAGCTTCACGCCGCCCTCGGTGGCGGTGCGTGGCGTCTGTTCGACGAAGAGCCGCGCCACGCGCTCAAAGCACGCATCGGTGTCGACCTTGCGGCCCCACACCGGAATCGGCCAGCCTTGCTGCTCGGCGTTGATCGTCTCGTAGTCCCAGTACGCGCCTTTGACCAGGCGCACGCTGACCTGTCGACCGGTGCGCTTGGACCAATCGATGATCCGTTTGGAGTCGCCTTCCGCCGAACGCAGATACGCCTGCATCGCGAGTCCGGCTTGGAAGTCGACGGTCTCGCAGCAGCGCATGAAGAGATCGAGCGTCAGGTCCTTGAGCGAGAACTGCTCCATATCGAAGTTGATGAAGACGCCGTGCTCTTTGGCGGCCTTCAGGATCGGCACGATGCGTTCCATCAGTCCGCGTATCGAACCATCGGTGTCGATCGGATCGACGCGCGAAGAGAGCGAACTGATTTTGATCGAGACGTTGGTGCGGGGAATCGCACCGAGGTGGTCGCTCTCGAGTCGCGGATTCGGTGTCCACGCAGCGACGGTCTTGGGCAGATTGCGGATCAGGTCGAGATACTTCTGGGCGTACAGATCGGCTTCGTGCTCGCTGAGGCACGCTTCGCCCAAGAGATCGACCGAGAAGCAAATGCCGTCCTTCCAGAGTTTCTTCAACTGCGGCAGAGCACTCGCGGCGTCGGTGCCGGCAATGAACTTCTCCGCCATGCCGGTGATCTGGCCGGACATGGTCTTGGTCATCAGCCCCTTGGCAAGACCACCGAGACCCATTCCAAAGTTGAAGCCCGGCGGGGGCGTGACGCCCGGCTGGCTGAGGTAGTCGGTGAGATGTTCGTAGACCGAGTCCGGCGTCTTCAGGGTGGGGAACGCATCGACGAATCGGAAGAGCTGAATCTTGAAGGCCTCATCCTTCATCGACCAGTCCATCAGCTTGTCGCTCCAGAACGCCGCCGAGAGCAGGCCGGTCTTGTTCTTGCGAGAGAGGTCGAGGAACTGCGTTCCTTTCCGCAGGATCGCCGCCTCGTGCGCTGGATCGGCGACCACCGCCCGACCCAGGTCGGCGACCGGTGCGTGGTGGGGAACGGACGGCTTCGGCGCAGCGGGCGCCGGCTTCGATTTCGTCTTCGAGAAGAGGCCCATAGAGGAGCCGAGTATAAGCCCGGTCTCGCCGCTGTCGCCGCCGAAGACCGGCCAACTGCGCGGAAGAGGCGTGCGGTCGAGGGCTGCGAGACGCCAAGCGATCCGTCAGGACTTGGTCGCGATGCGGATGGCCTCGCGATAGACCCGCTCGCATTGCGTCGCCGCGCCGTCCCAACTGATGCCACGGACCTCAAACATGCTGCCTTCGCGGAGAGCCCGCGACAGCGGTGGGTGCTTGAGCACGGCGGCGATCTTGTTGGCCATGTCGTCGATGTCCCAGAAGTCGACCTTGAGGGCGTGCATCAGCACTTCGCTGACGCCGCTGGACTTGGAGATCAGGACAGGCACATTGTGGCTGATGGCCTCGAGCGGAGCGATGCCGAAGGGCTCGCTCACGCTCGGCAGGACGTACAGATCGGCGAGGGCGAAGACCCGGGCGATGTCCTTCCCGCGCAGGAAGCCGGTGAAGAGAACTTTGTGACCGATGCCCAACTGGGCGGCCATTTCGATCATCCCGGCCGCTTGATCGCCGGAACCGGCAACGACGAACTTGACGTCGTCCATCACTTCCAGCACGCGCTTCGCCGCGCGGATGAAGTACTCCGGTCCCTTCTGCAGGGTGATGCGGCCGAAGTAGAGGACGATCTTTTCCTTGGTGTGGATGGGCTGGATCCCGTATTCCTTGGGATCGAGATCGACGCCGTTGTAGACCACTTCGATCTTGTCGGCGTTGACGCCGTAGCGGTTCACGCAGACGTTCTTGGTGAGCATGCTCACCGCGATGATGCGCGTCGCCCCCCACATGCCGCGCCGCTCGATGGAATAGACCTGCTGATTGGGATGCTCGCCCGAGCGATCGAACTCCGTCGAGTGGACGTGCACGACCAGCGGCTTGCCGGTGAGCTTCGCCAACGCCAAACCCGCGGGGTAGGTCAGCCAATCGTGGGCGTGGATGACATCGAACGGGATATCGCTGCACGCGTCGACTGCAAACCGCGCGTAGCGATCGGCGGCGCCGATGAGATCACCTCCGTAGTCCGGCCCGGCGTGCACCGATCCGGCAGCCCCAGCGTGTGACGCATCGGGGCGTGGTCCCGCTTCCGGCAGAACCGAGAGCAGCGTCGCGTCGATGTCGTTGATCGGGCGGCCGCCGAACGCGCCGGCCGCGGCGAGGACCCGCAACTTCTCGACCGAAATGCCGCCTTCTTCACGCACTCGCTCGACGATCTGGCGCGTGGTCTCGGTCATCTCGGCGGGTTGTCCGCTGTCGTAGACGCTGGGAAACTCTTCGGGCAGGTCGACGAAGCGCACGTTCTTCAGTTCCTCTTCGTCGCGGATGCGCTTCAGGGTGGGAACCAGGCGTACGAGGTATTGGTCGACTGTTTCTGCGCGTGGACCTTCTGGCGTGTCGACGACGATGCGCTGCTGACCGGGCGACGGCAGAGAAGTCGCAGCGGGCGCCGCCTTCGGAGCCGAGGCAAGTCGGGGGCTCACCAACTGCACGTGCGACGCGTGCGAGTCGTTGACGGTCTTGGGAAGGACGAAGGTGATCCCGACGCCAATGCGATCCAGCCCCTTCGTCAGTCCGTAGCACGCCGTGCCGAGGCCGCCCGTGATAAACGGCGGGAATTCCCAGCCCAGCATGAGGACGCGAAGAGGAGCCATGGAAGAGTTTCAGCGGAGAGGAAGCAAACGCGAGAAGGGAACGACGGTCGAGATTCAGTCCTTGTCGCCACCCGCGGATTCACCGTCGGCCATATCACCAAGTCGGCGGAAGGCCGCTTCGTAGGCCAACAGGAAACGACGCGCGATCGCGACGGCCGCCGCGAGGTCCGCGGCAGCGAAGG
>JBBQCR010000427.1:0-3294 GCA_038318935.1 Phycisphaerales bacterium | reverse complement strand
GTTGCCGTGGACTTCCGCGTCTCCGATGATGGAGGAATGCCTCGGCCATCCTTTGTGCAGCGCTCACGAATTCGGCGGCGGCGCGGTCGGGGGCCATCGTGCCTTCACACCGATGATTGCCACCCTCGCATTCTCAATGCTGGTGATGAACTCGCCAGCGAGCGATCCGCTGAGCGGGACGTTGGATCGGTACTGCATCAGATGTCACGGCGTCGATGCGATGAAGGGCAAGTTGGATCTGCGCGGCATCGACAACGAACCCGATCGCGCGGCCCTTGGGGTGCTGCGATCCGTCCGCAATCGTCTCCGTCGCGGAGACATGCCACCGGAGGGCGAGGCTCGTCCGACACCGGCGGAGTACGCGGTGGCGATCGCATCGCTCGACGCTCAGCTCGATCGTCGTGCAGCCAACGTCGCGCCGGGCCGTCCGACGCTGCGGCGACTCAATCGAACCGAGTATCGCAACACGGTGCGCGATCTCCTGGGCGTCGACCTCGATGTTGCATCGATGCTGCCAGCCGACGATGTCGGCGAGGGATTCGATCACATCGGCGATGTTCTCTCGATGGCACCGACACTTCTGGAGAAGTACCTCGACGCCGCGGAGCGAGTCGGCATCATCGCGTGGCCTGACTCAGATTCCAAAATGATGGCGACGACGAGTGGCAAGTCGCTGACGATCGACGGTGGTGGAAGAGTGTCCAGCGACGGTGCCAATGTCTGGTCGTCGGGCACCGCGTACGGCACGTTCGAAGTTCCACGCGACGGCGTCTATCGAGTGAAATTTCAAGCGTTCGGAGATCAGGCAGGCAGCGAGCCAGTCAAGGTCGCCGTGCGGGTCGCGAACCGACCACTTGCCTACTTCGATATTCCTGAGCCGCGCGACAAACCGGGGTCGCGCACCTGCGAGATCGCCGTGAGCGGCGGCGAACGGCGGATCGGCGTGGAGTTCCTCAACGATTTCTACGACGAGCACCTGCCTGCCGAGTCGCGCGATCGCAACCTCCATGTGCTCTCCATCTCGGTCGAAGGTCCGATCGACCATGTCGCGCCGACACGCGAAGCCGAGCGATACGCCGCCAGCGGCCCGAATCTCGACGCTTTCTGCGGCGAGCTTCTCCGACGGGCGTTCCGGCGACCGCTGCATGCAGAGGAACTCGCGACCTTCACGAAGCGTGTGCGCGACGCCGTCGAACCGGAAGCGCCGTGGCCGACGCTCGCGCGGACCGCGATCACTGCTGCGCTCGTCGACCCGCGATTCTTGTTTCGCGTCGAACGCGACGACGGCAACGGAGACGTGCGTACGCTCGATGCTTACGAACTGGCCACCCGCCTGTCGTACTTCCTGTGGAGCACGATGCCTGATGAGGCTCTCTGCGCGGCCGCCGATCGAGGCGAGCTTCTTGACGCTCAGGGGTTCGACCGTGCGATCGATCGCATGTTGGACGATCCGCGATCGCTCGCGCTCGCTGAGCAGTTTGGGCAGCAGTGGCTTCTCATTCGGGGTGTCGAGCAGAGGGAGCCTGATCAGACGCTGTTTCCTGGCGTTGATGCGGCTCTCCTTTCGGACATGAAGGCGGAGACGACGCTCTTTCTCGACGCGATGCTCCGCGAGGACCGTCCGCTCTCGGAACTCATGCTCGCCGACTGGAGCTTCCTCAACGGGCGGCTCGCGAAGCACTATGGGATTGATGGAGTCGACGGCACGTGGCTCCGCCGCGTGAAGCTTGGCGAACGGCGGGTTCCGGGATTGCTGGGTCAGGGCAGCGTGTTGGTCGCAACGAGTAATCCAACACGGACCAGTCCGGTGAAGCGCGGCAAGTGGGTGCTTGAGGCGATCCTGGACGAGCCGCCACCGCCGCCCCCGCCCGGAGTTCCGCAGTTGCCAGCCGGTCCCGCGCAGGCTCACGGGGCAAGCGTGCGAGAACTCATGGAACAGCATCGATCGGATCCAAGCTGTGCTGCCTGCCATCGTCGGATGGATGCGATCGGACTGGCGCTTGAGCCGCTCGACGCGGTTGGACACGCGCGCACACACGACGGTGATTCGATCATCGAGGCGCTTGGCGATCTGCCCGACGGTCGCACTTTTGACGGTCCGCGAGAGCTGGCGGCGATGCTTGCCGAGGATGCGTCGCTTGTGCGATCGACGGCACGGCATCTCTTCGTGTTCGCTCTTGGCCGCGGGCTGAGCGATGACGATCAGGTCACGGTCGATCATCTCGCTCGGGCGATCGAGTCGAGGCCGACGCTGCGTGCGCTGATCCACGCGATCGCCAAGACCGATCAGTTTCGCAAGCGATCGTCGTCGCATCCGGCGACACCGATCGCGGCTGGAGAGGGAGTCACACCATGACTGGACTGTCGCGAAGGACCGTTCTGCGAGGCGTCGGCTGCGCCATCGCACTTCCGTGGATGGAGGCGATGGCCCGCGGTGTCGCGACGCTCGCGGCCCCGGGTTCTCCCAAGCGGACCGCATTCGTCTTCTTCCCCAACGGCGTCAATCGCTCGATGTGGTTTCCCTCCGAAGCCGGGGCGCTGGGCGAGTTGCCGAGCAGTCTGACGCCGCTGGCCCCCTACAAGGACCGACTGTCGGTGTTCAGCGGTTTCGCACACGTGAACGCCGAGCCGCAAGGTGACGGACCGGGCGACCATGCACGTTCGGCGGCCTGCTTCCTCACCGGCGCGCATCCGAAGAAGACCGCTGGAGGCGACATCGACAATGGGGTGTCGATCGATCAGGCCATCGCCCAACGGCTTGGGGGTCGAACGCGATTCGACTCGCTGGAACTCGGTCTTGAGCCAGGCATGACCGCCGGGCAGTGCGACTCCGGATACTCGTGCGCATACTCGGCGAACATCTCGTGGCGCACGCCCCATACGCCGATGGCCAAGGAGCATGACCCTCGCGTGCTGTTCGAGCGGCTCTTTGCCGTCGGACCCGACGGCGAAAGCGCAGCGGCGCGAGCCAAGCGTCTCGCCAGTCGCAAGTCGATCCTCGACGGAGCGCAGGAGGAAGCCAATCGATTGCGCGGCGAGCTTGGCGGGAGTGATCGCCGCAAGCTCGAAGAGTATCTCGACGGTGTACGGGCGATCGAGCGGCGCATCGAACTCGCCGAACGGAGCGAACGCGATCCCGCGACATTGGAGCTTCCGAGCAAGCCAGCAGGGGTTCCGGCGACGTGGCACGAGCATGCACGACTGATGGCGGATCTCATGGTCCTTGCGTTTCGGATGGATTCGACGCGCGTCATCAGTCTCATGCTCGCCAACGAAGGATCCAACCGTCCCTAT
>JBBQCR010000426.1:0-3298 GCA_038318935.1 Phycisphaerales bacterium | reverse complement strand
CCGATCGTGTGGGGCAACCTGGTGGTCGTTGGCAATGGCGTTGGTGACCGGATCCGGTATCGCAACGATCCGCCGGGTGATGTGCAGGCGTTCGACGTCCGGACCGGTAAGCGGGTCTGGAGCTTTCACACCATTCCCGATTCAGGCGAGTTTGGCTGGAAAACGTGGGAGGATGGCTCGTACAAGTACATGGGCCACACCAACGTGTGGTCGCCGATGAGCCTCGATGTCGCACGAGGACTGCTCTTTCTTCCGGTGTCGACGCCCACCAACGACTGGTATGGCGGCGACCGCAAGGGCGACAATCTGTTCGCCGAGTCGGTGGTCGCGCTCGACATGCGATCCGGAAAGCGCGTGTGGCACTATCAGCTCGTTCATCACGGGCTCTGGGACTACGACCTGCCCGCGCCGCCGGTACTGGCCACGATCACGTGGAATGGACGCCCGCGCGATGTCGTCGCGGTCCCGTCGAAAACCGCGTGGATCTACGTCTTCGATCGGGTGACCGGCAAGCCGATCTGGCCGATCGTGGAGAGACCGGTGCCGGCGAGCGCTGTGCCTGGTGAACGCGCGTCCCCGACGCAACCGATGCCCACGAACCCGGCACCATTTACGCTGCAGACGGTGACCGAGAAAGACCTCATCGACTTCACGCCGGACCTGAAGCGCCGCGCGCTCGAGGTGTTCAGGAAGTACCGAAGTGGTCCCATCTTCACACCACCGTCGGAACAGGGCACGATCACAATGCCGGGCTCGATCGGTGGCGCCGGCTGGGGGAGCACTGCATACGATCCGGTCACGCATACCCTGTTCGTGAAGGGTACCAACAATCCGGCGTTGTACCGAATCCAAAAAGGTGTCCCCAACGACACGATTGGTTACGAATACACCGTGGATCTGACGGGGAGTGGGTTGGGTGTCACCGCCGATCCCGACTCCGGGACGGCGGACCATACCCCACCTCAGCAATTGCCGCTCATTAAGCCGCCTTACGGCAACATGACGGCGATCGACCTGGACAGCGGCAAGCAGTTGTGGCAGGTGCCGCTCGGCGACACGCCTTCAATCCGGAATCACCCGTTGCTCAAGGGCGTGACACTGCCCCCGCTCGGTGTTGCCGGTGCGGTGGGTGGCACAGTCACCCGTGGCGGGCTGATATTCGCCACCGGTGGCGGCGCCGTGCTCTACGCGCTCGATACCCGAGATGGAACGGTGCGTTGGCAATTCGACTTGCCAGCCGGGCGCGGCTACTCCAATCCCGTGTCCTATCGTGGTGCCAATGGCGTGCAGTATGTCGTCATGGCGACTGGCGGCGGTGACAATTCCGAGTTGGTGGCCTTTTCACTCGACGGCGCACACTGAGTCGCACCGGGCTGGAGGAGATGGCGCGTCAGCGCGTCATCTCCTCCGCTGACCGGAGCGCAAGTGCACAGAATGTCAACGTGGCGTTCGCGCATGAGGCACTCACGCAGGTCGGTGCTCCGACAACGAACAGGTTGTCGTGTTCGTGTGTGCGACCCCACGCATCTACCACCGACGTGGTCGGATCGGTGCCCATGCGACAGCCGCCGGCGGGATGGTCCTGCCATCCGCTGCCCTCACCGGAGGCCCGGCTCAGCACGGTGCCGCCGCCGGCTCGTGCCATCTTCGTGAAGAGAGTGCGCAGTGTGTCATTCGAATAGCCGCGGAGTGCTGCCGACTCAGGCGCGTCGCGGAACGCCAACTTCGGCAGCGGGTCGCCCCAGACATTCCGTCGCGTCGCATCGAGTGTCAGTTCGCTGGACCGGTCAGGGATCACGTCGTAGTACGCTCGCACGCGCGCGACGCCCGTCTTCGTGCGTTCACGCCAATCGCTCATGATTGCGTCGCCAAGGAGCGGCCTGCCGGCGTCGTCGCGAAACCTGGGCTCGCGGCTGAAGGACGACTCCCACACCCGCAAGTCATGTCGCAAATACTTGTCGCCCGCAGGTGCGCGCATGAACTGCTTGCTCAGGAGCGAGTGGTGCGTGCTCATGCCGGGATACAGCCGCAGTGGCAGCGAGACGTAGGCCTGCTGGCTCCGGTGACCGGCGAGATACTTGCCGACTGTGCCCGATCTGTTGGCCAGTCCGTCCGGCGCGCGACTGCTGCGGGAGAGCAACAGCAAGTGCGCACTCCACGCGTACCCAGCGGCCACGACGAACTGTCTTGCGCGGAACTCCACTGGCGTGCCCGCGCCCGCACCCGCACGTCGCTGCATCGCTTCCGCCGAGGCGATCCGGGACGATTGATCCGCGAGCACGAGGCGCCGCACCACGGTGCGGGGATACAGGGTGATACGGTTGGCTTTGCGCAGGCGATCCCAGGTGACGTCCGGCGAGTACTTCGCGCCGGTGGGGCAGATGGGTGAACAGGTATCGTTACGGCAGCACTCGCTGCGCCCATCGTACGGCCGGGAATTCTTGGCGGCCGGCTGACTCCAGGTTACGATGCCCGCCGCTGTCGTCCACTCCTTCAGCAGTCCGAGATTGTACGTGAGTGGAATCGCCGGCATCGGGAATGGCTTGCTGCGTGGGTCCATCGCCGACGGTCCTTGTTCTCCCGCCACGCCGATGATCTCTTCCGCTTCCTGATAGAACGGATCGAGGTCGTCGTAGGAGATCGGCCAATCGGTTCCCACGCCGAAGAGTGACCGGGACTTGAAGTCTTCCGGTGACCAGCGCGGGGTCACCCCACCCCAGTGCATGGCGAGTCCACCAACCTGCATGGAGCGTGACTGCAGCGGACCGTCGATCTCGTACCCGTCGAGGTGGTCGTTGGGCCATGGGCTCTCGCCGTAGTCCTTGAACCGCGCGCGGAGCGCATATCGGTTGGCGAGTGGCGGGGATTCGTCGCCCGCCTCGATAACGACAATCCGGGCTTTGGTGGTGCGCGCCAACTTGTGCGCGATCATGGCGGCACTGATCCCCGAGCCGATGATGCAAACATCGCTCTCGATCACCCGACGCTTCGTGAATCCGATCATGAGCGGCCGCTTCTCGCGAGGGGTAACGGCTTGCGGGACGACATGGCAAGCGGCCGACAGTTTTCGCGCAGGATCTGCGCCTCGTAGCACAGGTCGATCGCGGCATCGCTGCCGTAGAAATGCGAGAGCAGTGCCAGCCCCACGTGCGGACACCGGGCGACGGGTGGGAGGCGGTCTGCCTTCAAGGTGTCGAGGTCCGCCTGCACGAGCGATTGGCGTTGCGCAATCGTCAGGTTGGCAAACGGTCGCGACCGGGTGCGCTGCGCTGTGCGATCCAGCTCGTCCAGCTGCGTC
>JBBQCR010000425.1:0-3310 GCA_038318935.1 Phycisphaerales bacterium | reverse complement strand
GCTGCATCGACGATGACCTCGTAGGTTTCGCCGGGGCGGACAGGTTTGTAGACCGCTTCACCTTGCGCGACCGCGAGTCCGCTTCGCTTTGCGGCATCAGGATCGGACGCGAGCTTCCAGAATCCCTGCCAAACCGCCTGTTCGAAGCGCAGTTTCTCCGACCCTGCGTAGCCCGAGGGAATCGAACCGGGCGTATCGATCGGCAGTCCGTCAGCCGGTGAAAGACGATCGGAGTAGATGCGGCGAAAGAGGACAATCGTGCGGTCGCGCAGCGGATTGCCCTCAGCGACCGACTCCTTGGGAAAGCGAGCAGTCCACGCGTCGACGAAGAGCATGTCACCCGGAACCGTGAAATTGCGTCGCCCGAGTTCGCGTCCCTCATCGTCGGTCTCGATGAAGCGCAGCGTCGTGGAGACGATCTTGGTGCCGTCGCGTTGACTCGCCCAGCCCTTTTCGCCGGTCTCCTGGGAGAGAACCTCGATGCGGGCCTTGCGATGCGATCGGCTCAGCCGAGCGATCATCGCCTCGCGCGAGGCGATCTCCGCCGCCATCCGGGCCTCGACGCGGGCGAGCTCCTCTCGGAGCGCCGCTTCGCGTGTCGAAGTCCAGACGTAAAGACCGCCGAGCGAGACGATGCTGAGGGCCAAGGTCAATGCCGAGGCACGGAGGAGGAATTGGACAGCGCTACCCATTGGATTCAATCAAAGTTATCGGCGCGATGCGCGCCCGCTGGTCAACCTTCGTGACACCGACTGGCGCACCCGTGGCACTCCGGTCGATAACCCCGTTCCGTGCAACGTTCTTCCATGCTCCTTTCAACGGCGGCGCTCGCGGGTCTCACGATCGCCGCCAGCGCGGACACACCCGACGATCCGCCCCGGCGCCCCGGCTCGTCGTTGGTCATGCCGGAGAAGACGAAGTTGCCGCCGATACGGCCGCACGCGGATCTCGCGTCGCTGCGCCGTCTGGTGAAGCAGTTCGACTTCGAGGACGCGGACCGGTTTCCAACCGAGATGCCGCGCGATTGGTATCGGCTGCTCACCTCGGTCAGCGCGCGGCCGGGGTATCCCGACTTCGGAGCGATCGAACTCACGGATCGCATGGCGCACGCGGGACGATGGTCGTTGCAGTTCACCGTGGATGGCGGTTCGATGGCGGTCGCGCTTCCGCCTGGAATAGTCCGGATCTTCCCGGGAAGCCGGTATCGCATATCGAGTTGGATCCGCACCGAGAGTCTTCAGCGATCTGGTGCCCGCGTCATTGCGAGGCTGTACGACAAGGACGGCCAACCCGTCGGCAATGACTGGGTAAGTCCGCTCATCCGCTCGGAGGGAGAATGGGCACAGGTTCAGATCGACATGCCGGACGTGCCCGCGCAAGCACGCGATCTCAGCCTTGAACTCGAACTCGCCCAGCCTTCGCTCGCGGTGGATCAACCGTCCCGTCCCGTCGGTGACGACGTGCATGGCACGGTGTGGTTCGACGATCTCGAGGTCTGGCAGGTCCCGGCGATTCGCTTCACGAGTGGTCGGCCAGCGCAGGTATTCGCATTGGGCGAACGGCCCGAGCTCGAGGTCGAGCTCCGCGATCTGGTCAGCGATGAATTGAGCGCCGAAATCACCATCACCGACATCGATGGTTCGGTCGTCCATGTTGCGAGCATCATGCTGCCGGGTTCTGGCGCTCCGGTGAAAGTGCCGCTTCCCATGGTCGATCCGGGCGCCTATCGGGCATCGCTCGCGGTGTCGGCCGATGGCGTGGTCGTGGCGCGTCGAGCAATCGACATTGCGATCATCGACACCGACTCCAGCGATCGCACGCATGGAGTACGGCCCAACTTCGGATTGGTGCTTCCTGCGATCGATGACAAGGATCTGCCGCTAATGCGAGATCTTGCGCTCCAGCTTGATCCCGATTTCGCCATTCTTCCGGCGTGGACACCGAGCTACGAACCGCCTGACGCTGATCGGCGCATCGCCGCGGTGGGTGAGTTGGTGGATGCGATGCTCGATCGCCGCATCGAGCCGATTCTGGCAATCAACACGATTCCATTCTCGGTCGCCGGTGCCCGACATCTCGATGGATGGCAAGCGCTGTCTTTCTTCGGGAGCGATGATCCGACGGCGCGAACCATCCTCGAACCATGGCTGTTGACGTTCGGTTCGCACGTCGAGCGATGGCAGGTCGGTGCGATCGACTCTCCCTCCGCCGTCGCGCCCACCGAGTCTGATCGGGCAACCCGAATGCGGCGAATGCTCGATCAGCGCGTTGCGGGCCCGATGCTGTTGTTGCCCGCGCTCGCGGAGCGCGATGATCTCGTTACTCCGGATGGCGTCAATCGGCATGTTCGCATTCCTTGGGCCGCGCGCCCGGGCACGGTTGCCGAGTATCTCCTTCCGTGGCGCGACACCGTTTCCATCGTCTCGTTCGAACTCGCACCGGTCGATGCGCTACCGGAGCGCGTGCGCGTCGAGGATCTCGTCTTCCGGGCGTTGGACGCCTGGCGTTTCGGCGCCGCCGCGATGGCGATGGAACTGCCCTGGCGAGCGAGTGAGATCGCAGATGGCGAGCCGCCATCGCTTCGCGCCGAGGCGATCGCATGGCGACAGATCGGCCGAATGCTTTCGGGGAGGCAATTCATCGCGGAACTGCCGATGGAAGCCGGGATCAATTGCTGGATCGCCGACGGCGCGGCCGGTCCCGCGCTGGTCGCGTGGCTCGACGCGGCGCAGGAATCCGTCGAGATCAACACGATGCTCGGCAGCGGGCCAGTCACAGTGACCGATCTCTTCGGTCGCAAAGTCGTGCGAAATCTCGAGGGCGGCGTTCATCACGTTCCTCTGACAACCACACCGACGGTCATCGAGGGAATCGATCTTCCGCTCGCCAAGATGCTGGCGTCCGCGCACTTCGATCCGGTCGATATCGAGAGTCGGCGCGGAACGCAGGACGTGGCGATCGTCCTGAAGAATCCCTTCGCGGTGACCCTCAGCGGCACGATCGCGATCAGCGATCAGTCAGGATGGGACATCAATCCTCGGCAGCAGGGCTTTAGCATTCCGGCCGGAAGTGAATCTCGAATTCCCGTGCGAGTGGCGTTGCCGCGCACGACAACCGCTGGACCCAAGGAACTCGTCGCCGACCTCCAGTTCACCGCGGGTGAGAGTTACGCGACAAAGGTCCGGCTACGAACGAATCTCGATTGGCCCACCGTGGAGGTCGAGCGATCGTGGAGGTTCACGCGCTCGGTCGAGACGGGACACGTCGATGTCGCTGTCACCGTGCGCGTCACCAACAAGGGCCCAGAGCC
>JBBQCR010000424.1:0-3312 GCA_038318935.1 Phycisphaerales bacterium | reverse complement strand
GGTCGACTGCCAACCAAGAACCCCTTCGTTCACCGAATTCGCCGCCGACTTTACGACGGCATCGGGAGCGGCGGTGCCGGTGCAGCCGCCCAGCAGAAGGAGGAAGGTCGCCAGGATGCCGGGAATGGTCGCGATCAGGATGCGCATGGGTAGGGTCGCGGGCAACGGGTTGAAGGAGGTTTGGTATCGGCCGATCCTGCCGGTTGTCCGCAAGATCCGCGGCCTCGTCGCCGGTTGCCATCGGTAGGATTGCATCATGCTTCTGGCCTTCACGCTTTCGGCGATCCTCTTCCTCCAGAGTCCGCCCACCACGACACCGGCAACGGCCGCTCCGCCGGCGGCCGCCCTGCCCACCAAACCCGAGTCAGATCGCTACGTCATCACGCTCGCTCCCGAAGTGGCGAAGCAACTGGGCGGCGGTGAGGCGGGACCGGGTCGGCTGCTGCTATTCCTGATCCGCGAGGGCACTCTCGGCGGCCGGCGCCTGCAACGGGCCCAACCGATGGACGCTCCGTTCTACACCGATCCGCAACCCCTCGCGTCGGTGGAAGTCGCCAATCTCAAGGAGGGCGAACCGATCGTCGTCGACGGCGCGTCCCTGGCGTGGCCGACCTCGCTCGATGCACTCGACGGCGAGTTCCGAGTGCAGGCGGTGTACCGCCGCAACCGCTTGGCCCGCGGCCATCAGGGAAGCGACAACCTCTTCAGCGCCAGCAAGACCATCACGCTCGATCCGGCTGCATCGGAAATCACCACGCTTGAGCTCACGCAAGTGATGAAGGAGGAACCTCTCCCGGAGGCCCCCAATCTCAAGTGGATCGCTATGAAGAGCGAACTGCTCAGCGCTGCGGCTGGACGTGACGTGACCATGCGCGCCGGCGTGGTTTTTCCGAAGGAGTACGCGAGTCTCACCGCGAAGCGCCGCTTCTGGCCCACGATCTACGTCATTCCGGGTTTCGGCGGAGATCACACCGCCGCCATGAATTACGCGTCGATGGTCGCGACGCCCGGAACCGAGTTGCTGGCGCCGCAGGCGGTGTGGGTGATCCTTGATCCGAACTCGCCTCTTGGGCATCACGGCTTCACCAATTCGGTCCACCACGGACCGCGCGCTGATGCATTGGTGAAGGAATTCATTCCGATGCTCGAAGAGCGATTCCGACTCATCGCCAAGCCGGAAGCACGCATCGTCACCGGTCATTCTTCGGGCGGTTGGTCAAGCCTCTGGCTGCAGCTCCAGTATCCGGATGTCTTCGGTGCTTGCTTCTCCAGCGCACCGGATCCGGTGGATTTCTCAGCGTTTCAGAAGACCGATCTCTATCACGACGAGAGCATGTTCGTTGACGCTCAGGGAAACGAGCAGGCGAGCTTTCGCCAACCGATCGGCCCGAGCGAAGATCGCGTGATGATGACCGTGCGCGAGGAAGTCGGCGTCGAACACGTCCTCGGACCTAACGGCGACTCCGGCGAGCAATGGGGAGCCTGGGGGGCGATGTTCAGCATGCGCGACTCGAAGACCAAGCTGCCTCGGGCGATGTTCGATCCGTTGACCGGCGCGATTGATCACGAGATCGTCGAGCATGAATGGTCGCGCTTCGACATCGCGCGACTCGTCGAAGCGGACTGGCCGCGCTACGGTCCGATCTTCGCCTCCAAGGTCTTCCTGCTCTGTGGCGAACGCGACTCCTACTTCCTGAACCGCGCGGTGGAGCGACTTCGCGACAAGATCGAAGCACTCAGAGCCAAGGACGTCGAAGCTGGCCGCATGCCACCGCTCGGCATCGGTTACGTCGAACTCGTTCCGCGAGCGACGCACGAAACGTTGACCGCTCTGACGACGATGCGCTGGAACAAGGAAATGATCGAGTTCCTCAAACGGAGCGGTTCCCAGGATTGACTGGCCATCAGCCGCGTCGTCGCCACTCATCGATCGTCACGCCCCAGCCAAGCGAATCGACCCAGCCCAGACCGTCTTCCCAGCGCGCGGCGACGCGCGCTGCTTCCTGACGGAGGCCAAGTTTCTCAGGCACACGACGGCTCGCGACATTGGGCGCAGCGCACGCGATGTGCAGTCGTCGCAGCCCCCATCCGCCTTCGGCAGGCGACTGAAATGCCCAGTCGATCAGATGCCCGACTGCTTCGGTGCAGATGCCTTGTCCGCGCGCCGACGGACGAATCCAGTAGCCGATCTCCGCCTCGTGCAGCGGGTGCTGAATGCGATGCAATCCGGTCCCGCCGAGCACCCGGCCGGTCGCACGATCGGTGATCGCCACGACGAAATCGTCCGGAGGTCCGTCGGTCTTCTCACGGGCCCGGCGGAAGCGCTCGATGTTGTAGGTCGCCTCGGCGAGTGAGCGGTTGTCGACCGTGACCCACGGCAGCCACGGTAGAAACGAATCACGCCCCTCATCGAGCGCTTCGACCATGCTTGCCGCGTCTTGGGGTACGAACCAGCGCAGCACCAGCCGCTGCGTCTCGCGACGCTGCGGCAAGGGCGATGGTGGCGACCACGCGGCCGGCCGCTGCAGAACGGCGGGCACCGCCGCGGTCATACGCCGACACCAACAATGCGCGCAGCTTGCTGCGCGATCTGCGAGTGATGCAGTCCGCACATCTTCAGAACGTCGTCTTCGGTACGGGCCGACTTCGGAATCCGGCGCACGTACATCTGCTCGATGGTGAACGCGTCACCAGCCTCGGCGCACGCATCGGCGACCGCACTGCCGATACCACCGCCATAGTTGTCCTCGACGGTGAGGATGTTGCCGCCATTCTTGTTCGCCAGGTCAAGCAGCGCATCGGCGTCGAACGGAATCGAATAGAGGTCGACCAGCGTTGCGTCGATCCCCTGCTTGTCGAGTAGCGCGAGGGCCTTGTTGCATTCGTGCACCATGAATCCAGCGGTGACGATCATCAGGTCGCGGCCATCGTTGAGCACCTCGAACTTGCCGAGATTGAAGACGGTCTTCTCGCTGTAGAGAAACTCGACCTCCGGCCGGAAGGTCCGCATGTAGCAACATCCCTGATACTCGGCCATCACCTGCGTGAGCGCGTACGCGGCGTACGCATCGGCCGGCTGCAGGATGTAGCAGCCGGGATTGCCACGATGATCGCGCATCGATGTCAGGCTGCGGAACCATGCGAGATCGGGCAGCGCCATCTGGCTCGGTCCGTCGGAGGCGAGCGAAATGCCCGCATGCGAGCCGACGACCTTCAGATTTGCCCCGGAGTTGATAGCCATTTCAATCTGGTCGTACGCCCGGGTGAGGAACTTCGCGAAGGTCGACGCGAACGGGATCTTGCCGGCAGCCG
>JBBQCR010000423.1:0-3334 GCA_038318935.1 Phycisphaerales bacterium | reverse complement strand
CCACTCGACATCCGCGATGCCGCGAATCGGATCGGTCAGGACATACACACCGCCCGAGGTCGGTGCGAGGAGACGATGATTGCCCGGTTCAATCGGTGCTCGCCAGATGCGTTCACGAATGCCGTCAGCGTCGACCGTGACCACGAGTACTTCGTCCTCATCGGCCTCTTCATCTTCCTTTGCTTCGGGCTTGGCGGCAGTCGCCTTCGTGGACTCGCCCTCCTTCCCTTCGTCGGTTTCGCGCTTCGTCGGCTCGGCCCATTTCTTCAAGTCGAAACCCGCAGCAGCCGCCAGCTTCGGCGATGGTGGTGGAGTCTCCTTCTTGAGCGGCACTGCGAAGACTTCGGTCATGCCTGCGATGACGAACTCGAAGTCCGGACCGCTGATGATCGGGTCGATGTGACGATCGGACAGGAACCAGAGATAAGCGCCCTTCGGATCGAAGCGCGGTTCACGATCGTTCGTGAGTCCGTCGCTCAGCGGCACGGTCGTCGCGCCGTCGCAGGAACGCATCGTCATCCAGTTGTTGCCATTGGGCATCGGCTTGGACCACGCGAGCCAGGCGCCGTCGGGGGAGAACGCGTAATCGACGATTTCGCCCGCCTCGCTGACATCGACTTGGGTAGCGGTTCTGCTCTGCACGTCGAACAGCCAGAGCTTCAGGTTCTTGTCACCGAACGCGACGAACTTGCCATCAGGGCTTGCGACCGGACGCATGAGCCACTGGGCGCGATCGTTGGTGACCAGTTGAGGCGTCGCGCTGCCGTCGGCCGGGAGCATCCCGAGTTGCTGCTCACCGCCAGAGTCCGTGACGCACAGAATGTCCTTGTCGTTGAGCCAGGTCGCACCCCACTCGCGACTCCCCAGTGCCGAGGTCGGCGCGTCGTGGGTGATCTGTCGCCATCCGACCTGCACGCCCTTGGTGGGCTTGCCGCTGGGAACGGTCACGAGATCGCCACGAGCCTCCAGCAGAAGTCGATCGCCCGACGGCGAGAGCGAGAACGCGGAGGCGTTCTTCACTGCCGAGACGAAGCGCGTGCGAACGCCAGGTCGATCGCTCACCAGGTCGATTGAGAGTCGGCGGACCGAGTTGTCCTTGCTGTCAAAAATTGACACGTCGCCCGCTTGCGCAAACGCGATGCGCCCTCCGCCGGCTCGATCCGGACTGGGGAATCGCATCTCGTAGGTCGCAGGATCGGTGGGCTTCGTCGCATCGTTGACGAAGCGGGTGTGCTGCTTGAGATCCGAACCGTCGGGCAACGCGGACCAGAGATTCATGACGCCGTCGCGATCGCTGGCGAAGTACACGCGCTCGGCGATCCACATCGGAAAGAGATCGTTGGCGCGATTGTTGGTGAGGTTGCTGAACGTCTTCGCGCCAAGATCGCCGACCCAGACCTCAGGCGCAGTACCGCCCCGATATCGTTTCCAGAACCAGTTCTCGTTGCTCCAGCGGGAGAACGCAAAACGATCGCTGCCGCCCTTGGGGTCGAGGCTGATTTGCGAGCATTCGCCGATGCCCGCGGGCTGCGCGAGTCCGCCTTTGGCGTCGACCCAGAACAGTTCCTGCCGACCGAGCGGGTTTGACCGCGTCGAACGAAACGCGATGCGCTGCCCATCGGCGCTGAACGCCAGCGGCACGTCCGCGTCCGGATGAAAGGTCACGCGCACCGGTGCGTCGCCGTCGAGCGGCATCACGTACACATCGCGATTGCCCTCGTACTCGGCGCTGAACGCGACGTGCGAACCATCGGGACTCAACACCGGATTGGTTTCGAGACCAGCTCCATTGGTCAATCGATAGGCAGTCACTCTCGCTGCCGGATCGGCCGGCAGCGTTGCGGTCCACAGATCGCCTTCGCTGACGAACACCAATCGATCGCCGTGCAGCGCGGGTTGCGTGAGGTATCCATCGGCGGCGATCGCAGGGGACGCGATGATGGCACCGAGAGTGATCGCGAGAACGATGCGAGGAGTATGCATGATGTTGGTCTCCGAGAAACGAGCGTTCAACGCAGGAAGGATCGCACGTGCTCCACTTCCTCGGGGCTGCCGAGGACGACCGGGACGCGCTGATGCAGCTTGGTCGGCTGGATTTCGAGAGTGCGCTCGTCCCCGCTGTAGGAGATTCCGCCGGCCTGCTCGACGATCATGGCCATCGGGTTGGCCTCGTAGAGGAGTCGCAACTTGCCTCCGGGGTTCTTCGCCGTGGGTGGATAGAGGAATACGCCGCCGGTGATCAGCATGCGGTGCACGTCGGCGACCATCGATCCGATGTAGCGGCTTGAGTAGCCATTGTCGTGCGCGTATGCGAGGTAGTTGCGATATCCCTGGGAGAACTGGGCCGAATAGGCTTCGTTGATCGAATAGATCTTGCCCGCGGCGGGAATCGCCACGCCGCGCCGCACTAGAAGGAACGAGCCGATCGAGTGATCGAGCACGAACACGTCGACGCCATGGCCGGTGGTGATGACGAAGATCGTGCTCGAGCCATAGAGAATGTAGCCCGCAGCGACCTGCGTCGAGCCGCGTTGACAGACAGTCTCTTCGGCGCCGGCAATGGACGGATCGTTGCGCAGCACCGAGAAGATGGTGCCCACGCCGACTCCGACGTCGAGATTCGAACTGCCATCGAGCGGATCGAAGAGGACGCAATAGCGTCCACCCTCGTGACTCCGACGAAGAATCGTCGGCTGCTCGTCTTCTTCGCTGGCGATCACCGCGACGCTGGCGCGAGTGCCCAAGCAGCGGATCAGCACTTCGTTGGCGATGACGTCCAGCTTCTGCTGCTTCTCGCCCTGCACGTTGTCGGCGCCCGCGTCACCCAGGACATCCTGCAGACGAGCGTGTCGCACCTTGTTGCCGATGACCTTCGCCGCGAGGGAGATCGCAGAGATGATCCAACTGAATTCGCCGGTCGCCGACGGATATCGGGCCTCCTCGGCGAGAATGTGACTCTGGAGGCTGATGAGATTGTCGGAAGGGTCGAAGCCGCGGCTGAGTGGGGACATCACCGGGTTCCAGTGGGAAAATGGATGGAGGAAGCCGCGCCAACTTTCGGATCGACCGGGCGCGTTCGGCGAGACCCAGACAGGAGACCCAGACAGGAGATCCAAACGTGAGACCGCGGGTTGTGGCGTGTCCCCCGCTATCATCTGACCCCTCGTGGCGCCGTTCCCTGAGAGGGACGGATTGTACTGGCCGGCGAGTTTCGCCTCGCCGTCGGCACCGCTTCGATCAACGGAAATCCATCAGCCATCGCACTTTCGCTCGAGTCTCTCCATGTCGAACCCTTCGCAACCGAAGCCCGTGATCCTCGCCGCACGCCGCACGC
>JBBQCR010000422.1:0-3341 GCA_038318935.1 Phycisphaerales bacterium | reverse complement strand
GCGGCACGTCGAGAAGATAGATCATCAGTTGCGTCTTCTTCGCGAGACCGACGTCACCCGAGAGGATGATCTGGTTCGAGTTGGTGTCGACACCCAACACCGCGTAATCAGGCATCGTGTCCTGAAGTCGATCATGCACATCATTCGCCTTCGCGTGCTTCAGACGGAAGTACTTGACGACGAAGTTGCCCTCCTCGTTCAGCGCCATCACGTCAGCGTCGGGGCCGAGCACGATCCACGGGCCGAGCTTGGGAAGCTCGGTCAGCATGTCGATCATGATGACCCCGTTGTTCTCGACGACGCCGAGTCCATTGAGGCGGAAGGCTTGGAAGACGAGGTCGAGCGCTTGACTCTTCGGCAGCGGCTTATCGTTGACCAGCGTGATGTTGATCGACTTGATCTGCGTGAGGCGGACCATCACCGCTTTGCCGGTCCATTCCTGAATGAACGGGATGATCGACGCGACTGATTCATCCTTGAATGCCAGCGTGACGAGCTTGTCGTCGACGACAATCATCTTTCGACTCTTGGCGGGGGACTCGCTCAGCGGAGAGGTTCCGCCAGCGGCCGGTGGTGGCGCCATGGGGTCGAGCACCACCGGTGCCTTCTGGGCCTCCGCGGGCTTGGGCATCTCAGGCGTCGCTTGTGGCGCGGGCAGGGCCCCAGGTCGATCGTTGGCTGGCGTGACTGCCGGGGTCGCGGGCTTTGTTTCGTTCTGCGCTCGCGCCGGTTCTGGAGTGGCGACCGGACGGGCTGCTGGCGTGGGCCGAGATTCCTCCGCAGCGCGGGCACTCGAAACAGTGAGCAGGAGCGTCGCCAAGCTGACGGCGGGAAGCAGCGAGAAACTATCGAAGGTCCGGGGAGACGCCAAGGTAAATCTCCGTTGTGGAGCAGAGTGCAGGGAAGACGCCGACGAATGGCTCTGCGTCTTTTCGATCGAAACGCCTTGAGGCCGAGGGAGCTCGCACGTCGGCGAGCGGCGGTGCGAGGTCTGGGAGCGTCTCGTACCGCCCGAAGAAAGATCCGTTGGGACCGAATCGAAGCTTGTCGTTCGGACGGCCCTCCGGGCGAATGCATGGAGCAAGACCGCATCCAACAGCGGGGCATCCAGCGCAACCAACCGCGAAACTGTACTAGACGGCCCGGAAACGGGCGAGATCTACCTGGATTGCCGAACTCCGCTCGGCTCCGTCCCGCGTGGCGAGATGCCGGTTCCCCGGTTCCTCGTCAACGAGGCGTCCCTTGTCATCGGCTCGACGGCGTTGGTGACTCGATGAAGCCGCACGTGCACTGCGGCCACATTGGGACGTCGATTTCCTCTGGCACGAGTCCCGGTCTGACCCGATGCGCAGGGACACGAGGTCCCGTGAGCACGGCGAGGGAAATGGCGCCGCCCTTAATTTCACCTGGGCCCCGCGGCTCACACTCGACAGACACCGCCTGACGTACGACTCCGGCGATCTCTGCCCCGTCGTACCGACTCAGTACTGGTTCGGGCGGGGGCACTCGGCGTTCGACAACGTTCGCCGTCGTGACCTTGCGGAAATCTCCCGGGACAATCGGGGGGAACATCGCCGTGCGTCCGGCGAATCGTTCAGCGGGCCGATTCACGCGGGAAACCTGCGATGCAGTCGCAAGGTCAATGAAACTTCCTGCTGCAATCGACGCTGGAGCTGCGCGACCAGCGGCGGTATCCGGAACCTGTTTGAGCACACTGCCAGTCGCCGCGAGTGCTCCCACGATGGCGAGCATCAGTGAGGGCGTGCATCGGACGCCGTACAACCAGACAAGGGGCATGCGAATTCTCCCGAACGTCTCTCGCGACGCAACTCGCGGATGCGAGTCCGAGGACAGGACACGAACGGAAGCATTCGAATCATCATTGCCAACAAATCGAGACTCGCCGCACGATCGGCGGATCACTTGTCCTTGCGCAGCCGCTCGGCGATCAGCTTCGCGTCGTTCTCGAGTCGGGCGCGATTGTGGTCATCGACGTTCGGCAGTGAGAGGACGTCGTTGATCTTCTGCAGCGCGTCTTGCGCGCCTTGCTTACTCATGTTCGTGATATCGCCGACGGAACGGAATGGCGGCAACTTGTCGAGCGGGATGTACTCGATGTTCTTCTGCGGCGTCGTCGAGTCTGGCTCGCCACCACTCGCGGCCTTCGGTGGGTCGGTCGGTGGAATCGGAGCGGCAGGCTGTGTTGCTGGCTTGGTCTGCGTCGGATCGCTGGGCGGACTCGCTGGTCCATCCTTTGACGCGTCGCGCTTTGCATCGCCCGGCTTGGGATCGCCCGGCTTGGGGTCACCCAGCTTGGGGTCACCCAGCTTGGGATCAGCCAGCTTGGGATCGCTTCCCTTCGCTCCCGCCTTCATGTCGCCAGCTGCGGACTCTCCGCCGCGGCGGTCGCCAGGCTTTCCTTCACCACTGGGCGTATCGCCGGCCTTCAAATCTCCGACTTCCTTGAAGCCGCTGATCGCCGTCTTTGGGAATGGATTCGGACCGCCGAAACCTTTCGTCGTTTCGCCCCACATGCTGACGACGTACTCACCGCGCTCGTGGCCCGCCTTGGTCCAGCCGAGCTTGATCTTGAACGGCGGTTGGATCTCGAGCACTTCGATGTCGCTCGCCTTCTCGCCGACGCGCACGCGCTTGTCCGTGCCGAAGAAGACGATGTCGCCGAGAATGCCAGTGGGCTTCGTGCCCTCGTAGTTTGCCGGAGCAGGTTGAATCGCTGGCGGTTTGGGCGCCTCACCAACGGGTTTCGGAGGCGGAGGCGGTGGTGGTGGTGGCTTGGGTGCTGGCGGCGCGAAGAAGACGTAACGACCTTCGAATCGCTTTTGACTGGTCGCGAGCAGTTTCTCGCTCTCCTTCAGATACGGATCGAGCGGATCGTCGTTGTTGGAACGCTGGCTTGGTTCGAAGATTGAGGTGAGCGCCGGAATGCCCTCGCGCACGAATGCGCCCGCTGCGATGATCGTCAGAGCGCCAGCGATCACGACCGGAGCGGTCAAGTGAACACCTGCAGGCAAGCGAAGCCACTGGTTCAAGGGGCGCCTCCGCCGGTCTTCTTCTTGACCACCTGGACCCAAGCGTCAACGGTCATGTTCACGTCAACCTTCTTGTCCTTGTCGTTCCGAGTGAGCTTCAATCGGCTGATGGACTCAATTTCGGGTCGCGCCTCAAGGGCGGCGAGTACCTTCGTGACCACATCCTGCGGGGCACTGAAGACGATGTCGCCAGTCACCTTGCCGAGTCGGTTGCTTGCGCCGACGAGTTCAATCAGTTCCGGCGGCGCGTTCATATTGCCGCCCGGGCGGACGTTGAGACGAGGCGTGATG
>JBBQCR010000421.1:0-3348 GCA_038318935.1 Phycisphaerales bacterium | reverse complement strand
GGGAGCTTTTTGTTGCCGGCATTCGCCTTGGCGATGCGACGGAGGTCCGCGAAGTTCGGGGCGTCGACGTCACCCACCCGAAGCAGCACATCGCCTGGAAGAATGATGCCGGTGTTCGGACTTTCGCTCAGCACGGTGGCCACGCGCATGAGCGGCGTCATGCCAAATAGTCCGTCCCACGCGATGAGATCTCCGCCCGCCGTGGTCAGGATCGGCGCCAGATCCGCTTGCGGCGTGAGCATCAGGCGCAGAGGATCGGCCGCGCCGGGAATCAGCCACGCCGTCTCGATCGGAGCCCCAGTGCCGCGTGCCACGCGATCCTCGAATTCATTGAGCGTCGCGATCGGCGCTCCGTCGAGCGAGAGCAGCGTGGCGCCTGGGGCTAGTTGCGTGAGCCCCGCAACCATCAGGCGTTCGCGGACGTCCTGCATGCTGGCCGGGACGTTGGTGATTGTCGAGCTCAGCGCCTGACCTTCGCCGATGCCGAGTTTGAGCAGTCCTTCGCGCTCATCGCGGCGCGGCACGATGGAGAACTCGAGCGGTATCGTCACTCCCGGACGACTGACCGTGATCTGCAGTGCCTGACCTAGTCGTCCCATTGCAGCCGCGATCATGACGTCGCCGAAGGTCTCGATCGCTTCGCCGTCGATCGAGACGATGGTGTCGCCCGGTTGCAGTCCCGCTGGCCCATCCTTGGGAAGGCCGGCTTCCGCAGCATTCGTGGCCACGGCCAGGCCGGCGGGCCAATCGGCAAGCGAACCTTGCACGATCGGCGCCGGGAAGCGCACGCCGACCGCGAACGCGATCAGGAAGAGGACGATCGCCATCGCCAGATTCATGATGACGCCAGCGCTCACTACGACCATGCGCTTGCCGATGCTGCAGGTCTGGTAGGAGCGGGGGGACGCGCTCACCGCGCCCGGATTGCCGTCTTCCTGGCCGAGCATGCGCACGAAGCCGCCGATCGGCAGCATGCGAAGCGTGTACTCGGTCTCGCCGATTCCGTTGCGCTGCAACTCTTCGTCGCTCATCGCGATCGCGGGCTTGCCGAAGCGGGACTTGGTCGCTGGATCGGTGGAGCCCAGAACAAAGCCGATGCCACGACGCCAGGCAAACGCCGGCGGTCCCATGCCGACCGAGAAGCCTTCGACGCGAATACCTGCCCATCGTGCTGCGAGAAAATGTCCGAGTTCGTGCACGAAGATCAGGGCACCGAACCCAAACAGAATCATCAGGAAGTTGGTCCCGGTCGAGAGCAGTTGCATGGGGCCTCTATCGGCGAAAGGATCAGACCACGACAGAGCCTACGCGCGCCGCTGTCCACTCGCGGGCTTCGGTGTCGGCTTCAAGAACCTCCGCGAGGGTTCGGACCGTGCGACGGGGCAGGGCGTCGAGCGCTTCGGCGACCAGTTCGGTGATCCGCGGGAAGGAAATCTCTCCGCGAAGAAACGCCGCGACCGCGACCTCGTTGGCGGCGTTGAAGGCCGATCCACGACTGCCGCCCTCGCGGATGACTCGCCACGCCAGTCGGATCGCCGGAAATCGCTCGTGGTCCACCGGCTCGAAATCGAGCTTGGAGAATCGTGTCCAATCGATCCGCGCCGAGCAGCCTTCCTCGCGATGCGGAGCGGTGAGGGCGTACTGGATCGGCGTCTTCATGTCGGGAGGTGAGAGCTGGGCGATCACCGAGCCGTCGAGGTACTCGACGAACGAGTGCACGATCGACTGTGGGTGGACGATTGCATCGATCCGATCGGCCGGAAGGTTGAAGAGCCAATGGGCTTCGATCACCTCCAGCGCCTTATTCATCATTGACGCGCTGTCAATGGTGACCTTCTGACCCATCGACCAGGTCGGATGTTGGAGGGCGTCCTGCACAGTTGCGCTGGCCACCCGATCGCGTGACCAGGTACGGAACGGCCCACCGCTGGCCGTGATGACCAGCCGGCGCACCTCGTCGATCGACCGGCCGGCGCGCAGGCACTGGGCGATCGCGTTGTGCTCGCTGTCGACGGGCAGGAGTCGCACGCCATGTTTGGCGACTGCCGCCATCACGATCGCCCCCGCTGCGACGAGCGTTTCTTTGTTCGCCAGCGCGATGTCGCATCCGCGTTCGATTGCCGCCAGCGTCGCAGGGATTCCCGCGGCACCGACCATCGCACCCATCACGAGATCGCCAGGCTTGGCGCAGCGTTCGATGAGTTCAAGGGCCGCGCCAGGGCCGCGCAGTTCGATGCAGTCGCTGGGGAGCGACAGCGTCGCCTTTCGATCCGCGACAGCCACGTGACGGACGCGAAATTCACGAGCCTGCTCTGCGAGTAGTGCACCGTTGGAGTTGCCGGCAAGACCGACAATCTCAAAGCGAGGCAGAGCACGCCCGCCCACGCTCGCGCGATCGGCAAGGGCGTTGAGGTGCCGTACCACCGCGAGCGTGTTCGTACCGATTGAGCCGGTCGAACCGAGAACGATGAGACGACGGGTGAGTGTCGACGGACTGCTGGTCACGCGGAAGCCCTCAACGATCGTCGTCGCCTCCGGCCGCTCCGGGACCGGCGAGCTTGCGGATGCGGCCACCGTAGAGCGACCGCGGAGCCGCCACCGCGGGTGTGGGCGGAGGCGTCGGCGCCTTCACCACCGGTACCACGGGCGCCGGAGCTCGCGGTGCCCGAGGCTCGCGCTGGTTCCGAGGTTCTCGGGGTTCGCGAGGCTGTTGCGGTGGTCGCTGGTTGGGCTGAGGAGGTCGACTGCCGCGATCGTTGGATCGTTGCGGTTGGGGTGGTGCGGGTTCGCCCACTGCGGATGAGGGGGGTGCAGACGTACCGTCGACCGCGCCGCCACCGCCGCGACGACGTCGCTTGCGGCGTCGCTTGCGGCGACCGCCGCCCTCGTCGCCAGCGGTTTGTTCAACGCCCTCGCTGTCGCCAGCGTCAACCTCACCAGCGTCGTCGGAGGAGTCGTCGCCGCCGTTGTTCCGTGGCGCAGCAGGGAGGTGCGCAGGACGAACGCCGGGCTGTTCATTGCCGGTCGAACCGACACCGTCGGCACCGCCGCCACCGCGACGACGACGTCGGCCGCGCTTGCGGCGTCCGCCGCCTTCGCCGCCCGCAATCGCATCTTCACCGTCGGTCGACGGCGGACGCTGAGTGGGAGCGACAGCGCTGACCGCTGCCCGTTGGGCGCGAGGCTGCGGCGGAGGCGGAGGTGGCGGTGGCGGCGCATACCACGCCTTGATGCGATCGACCTGCTCGCTGGTGAGCTTGGTGGCGTGGGACTTGACTTCCAACTTCTCGTCCCGGCATTTGGCAAGGAGATCCTTGCTGCTCAGTCCGAGTTCCTTCGCCAGCAGAT
>JBBQCR010000420.1:0-3363 GCA_038318935.1 Phycisphaerales bacterium | reverse complement strand
GGACAGCGCTTTCAATCCACGATGCTTCGATCGCGATCGCTGCCGCGGTCCCCGAGGAAGCCGATCCGCGGCTGGCGGCGCTGCATCAGTTCATCCGACGGCTCAACGCACTGGATCGGGCGCTGCTGCTGCTCTACCTCGACGAGCGGAGCTACGCCGAGATCGCCGACGTGCTCGGAATCACCGAGACCAACGTTGCGACCAAGATCAGCCGTCTCAAGCAACTCATCCGCCGCGACATGACTGTCGCGGACTAACGCATCGGAAGCAGGCCAACTATGGAACTCGACGACCTCAAGTCTGCGTGGAAATCCCTTGATCAGCGCTTGGCGCAGCAGAACGCGATCAGCTTTGAAATCCTGAAGATCGAGAAGGTCAAGCGAGCCCGCTCAGCGCTGCGTCCGCTCATGCTCGGGCAGGTGATCCTGATCGTCATCGGCCTCGTGATGTGCGGCATGTTTGCCCCGTTCTGGATCACGTACAAGAACGTTCCGCACCTCCTCGTGTGCGGACTCCTGCTGCACGCGTACGCCATCCTGTTCATTGTGGCGGGCGCTCGCGGACTGCTACTGATCTGGAACATCGACTTCGGGGCGCCGGTACTCACGATCCAGCGGCAACTGGCTGCGCTGCATGCATGGCAGATGCGCATGGGCCCGATCTTCGCAGTGACCGGTTGCTTCATCTGGATTCCACTGCTGCTGATCTTCTTCCGATGGCTTGGCGTCGATGTCTGGGTCGAAAAGCCGACCGTCGTCTTCTGGTTCCTTGTCAACGCGTTCATCTGCCTGGCGGTCACGGTCGCGATCCTCTGGTGGTCGCGTCGCGGCAGTGCGGACCGCATGGCTCGCATGGAGGATCAGGTCGCGGGATGCAGCGTGCGCAGGGCAAAGGCCGCGATCGAGGAGATCGTGAAGTTCGAACAGCAATGAGATGTCGCCCGCGTTCAGGCTCGACGACGTCGCGTACCGGCGAAGCCTGCGAGCCCGATCAGGGCCATCGCTCCAGGAGCGGGAACGGCTTGGGTCAGCGTGAGCGAGACCAATCCGTTGATCGCCAGATCCGCGCCGAGTCCATCCCAACGGATCTTGTTGCCGTCGGGAGTGAACGCGTAACCCTGCGACGCCGTCACCGAGAGGATGGAGAAATCGGTCTTGAGTCCATCGATCTCGAACGCATGCAGCGTGTAGCTGCCCGGCGAGTAGTTCGAGAAGTCGAAGAGGAAGGTCATCGACGTCGGGCTGAGCACCGTGGAACTCACGCTGACGTAGTTGTTGGTCAGGGTCTGATCAGCAAACTGCTGGTTCGACGTGCCGAGGGCGTGGAACTGCCCGTTGACGTTCGAGCCCCAATAGGTGTAGCCAGTTTCCGGACCGGCGACGCCTTGGATGTACGCCAAGTTGCCAGTCACAAACTCCGCTTGGAGCGATGTCGTGAGGGCCGCGACCCCGATGATGGCGCTGAGAGCACTGATCGCGACGTTTGAGGGACCGTTCTTCATGACAATCGGACTCCGGACACCAGGAAGGAAAGATGGCTTGGAGCAACGCTGATCGCCCAGCGACCGGCGCTGGGATCACTCGGACGATGCTTGCAGCAACAATCTACAGGTGACTCATGAGGGGGCATTGTCAACTCGGAGCCCCGAAGTTCGCGCGAGACTGCTGGCTTTCCGCTCCGAATGCCGGAGGCCGAGGCGATCATATTGCGTTTGATAACGTCCCGATGAAGGAGAGCCGGTGCCATGCTCGTGTTGATGACTCGTTCATTGGCGCTGGGTGTGGCGGCGTCCTTCGGCGGTATTCATATTGCGAACTCCGAAGGATGTCAGGGCAAGGAGTTCTTGTCGCTGCGCGATGGATCGATCGGGGTGACGCCAAAGTCGCTGCTTGACGACATCGTGCATGTGCCGTCGACTTCGAGCAGCGCATCAGCGGTGACTCGAACGTCGATGTGACTCTCGAAAACGCCAAGAAGTTCGCTGGCTCGGGCGGTGACGCGAAACCGGCATCCTCGACGGATGGCAAGAAGCTCGTGATTAACACGCTCACGCTGAGCGAAATCGGAAGCGCTGGCTCCGATCCGGGCGACCTCGGAATGGTCATCGGCGGCGCGATCGACGGACTGTTCACGAAGAAGTGATGCTTCGGGCCAGTTCGCGCGGGCGGATGGTCATCGCTTCCACGAGCGAGTGGCCGGCCTGTTCGCGCAGGCGGAGGCGAGCCTTGCGGCAGAGGGCGAGCGCGGCGTCGACGAACGAGCCATTGCCCAACCGATCGCGTTCCATGGACATCCGCTCGCCGAGCATCGCCAGATCATGTTCGTCGCCCAGCGACGACGTCACCCGCCGCAGTTGTTGCCGGAATCGCCTGGTCGATTTCGGCAAGCTGTCGTCGAGAAGTAAGAGGTGCTGCACGATGCGCGAGCACTCTTTTCGTAGTTCGTGCGGTGCCTCGCCATCGAGATTCCACTCGCGGTTCGCACGACGGCGGGCAGCCTTCCAAGCGTCCCCGACCACCGCGCCGATCGCGGTCGCGCTTACTGCACTCCAGTCCACCGTGCTGATGACCGCCTCCGCGCGGGTCATCGCGATCATGGCACGATCCACCGAGGCATGCTCGAAGGACCGGTCCTCCACAGGACTGCGCTCCGAGGCTGTGATGACCGCCGCGAGCAGATCGTGCACGTGGCGAGCACGTTCATCGTCCTTGCCGAGGAAAAGTCGTTCCACCGTCTTGAGCAGCGCGTCTCTATCGCGGATCGGCGACAGCAGATGGGCGGCATCCGCAAACGCTCTCTCTGCTCCGCTCAGCGATTCGTTTCGAACTCCACTGGCGATCAGCGGAAGAAGCGCCCTGCCGGTCTTGGTTGCCTTTCGCACGACCTTGAGTAGATCCGGGCGCAACCCGCCTTCGGCGACCGAAAACGTCCCGGCAGCCTGCTGCGCGGCGTCGAACACGGCCGCCCACCGTTCGCGAAGGACGATCCCCACCAAAGGTGTGTTGGGTGCAGAAGAAATCGCCTCAGGCATGACGAACACACTTTAGCCGCCCGGTGGGTCGTGCTGCTCACGATGGCGCCGAGTGCGAACGTCTTAGCGGTCCACTCGACGTTTGTTACGCTTCCGGACTCGATTTCAACACCTGATCCAGAGCGTCCCATGTCGAACCAGCAGAAAAAGCCCCAAGCGACTTCTCCAGCCCCAGCCCAAGCCACCCAATCCGCCATCACTCCCACCCGAGCCGAGAACTACTCCGAGTGGTACCAGCAGGTGATTCGGGCCGCGGATCTGGCGGAGAACAGTCCGGTGCGCGGCTGCATGGTGATCAAGCCATGGGGCTACGCGATCTGGGAGAACATCCA
>JBBQCR010000419.1:0-3375 GCA_038318935.1 Phycisphaerales bacterium | reverse complement strand
GTGACTGACGCCGAATCGACGCGTCAGACCGACCACGCGTGCTTCGCCTTCCGCAGTGATGAGTTCGGCGATGGCCTCGCAATAGTCCTCGGCGGCTTCCAGAGCGTGCTGGTCGCGTACCACAGAGTGCTCGCGCGGACTGGAAACCGTGGGCTGCTTCGCTCGCGCCATCACTCCTCGTTCTCCCGCAGCTTGGCGAGGACCGAATAGTCCTCGAGCGTCGTCGTGTCCTGCCGCGAATCCTTGCCAGCGGCAACGTCGCGCAGCAGTCGCCGCATGATCTTTCCCGAACGTGTCTTCGGCAACGACTGCGTGAAGCGCAGGAGATCTGGTCGGGCGATCGCTCCGATCTCCTTGGTGACGTGCTCCATCAACTCCTTGCGCAACACGTCGCTCGCGACGTGTCCGGGACCAAGCGAGACGAATGCCGCAACACCGGTGCCCTTGATCTCGTGCGGCACGCCGACGACTGCGGCCTCGACGACCGCCGGGTGCGAGACCAGTGCGGACTCGACTTCCATGGTTCCAAGACGATGACCACTGACGTTGATGACGTCGTCAATCCGACCCATGATCCAGAAGTAACCCCGATCATCGCGACGCGCCCCATCGCCCGCGAGATACATACCCGGCACACGCGACCAATAGGTGTCGATGAATCGTTGACGATCGCCGTGAATACCGCGCAACATGCCGGGCCACGGATTGCGAATGACCAGCAATCCACCGTGATTCGGCGGCAGCTCGTCGCCGGTTTCGCTCACAACTGCCGCGTCCACGCCGAAGAAGGGCAGCGTGCAGGAACCCGGTACCAGTGGCGTGGCTGCTGGCAGCGGCGTGATCATGTGGCCGCCGGTTTCGGTCTGCCACCACGTATCGACGATCGGGCATCGACCGCCACCGATCACTTCGTGGTACCAGATCCACGCTTCCGGATTGATTGGTTCGCCGACCGACCCGAGAAGCTTCAGGCTCGACAAGTCGTGCCGCTTCGGATGCTCGTCTCCCCACTTCATGAACGCGCGAATTGCGGTGGGGGCGGTGTAGAAATGCGTGACACGATGCCGAGCGACTATGTCCCAGAAGCGATCTTCCTTGGGAGCATTCGGGGCTCCTTCGTACATCAGGGTCGGCACGCGATTGGGCAACATGCCATAGACGACGTACGAATGTCCCGTGATCCAGCCGATGTCGGCGGTGGCCCAATACACCTGCTTGGTCCCCGGCACGAGATTGAAGACCTCCTTGGCCGTGGTTGCCGTGTACACCATGTATCCGCCGGTGGTGTGGCGGATGCCCTTGGGCTTCCCGGTCGACCCCGATGTGTAGAGCAGAAAGAGGAGGTCCTCGGCGTCGCACCACTCCGGCGGACACGAATCGCTCGCTGAGAGCATGACGTCGTGCCACCAGTGATCACGCTGGGCATGCCACTGCACGGCGTTTCCGGTGCGGCGCAGCGTGACGACATGCCGCACTTCGGGCAATTGCTCGCACGCTGCGTCGACATTGGCCTTGAGAGCGACGACCTGATCGCGCCGCCACGCGCCGTCGCAGGTGACGATGATCTGCGAGCCGGCATCGCGCACGCGATCCACGATCGCAGTGGCGGCGAATCCGCCGAAGATGACCGAATGCGGCGCGCCGATGCGGGAACACGCCAACATCGCGATCGCGAGTTCGGGAACCATGCCCATATAGAGCGTGACGACGTCACCCTTCCGCACGCCGAGCGACTTCAGGACGTTGGCAAACTTCGAAACCTCGCGCTGCAAATCGCGATAGGAGAGATGTCGAACCTCGAACGACGCAGCTCCGTTCACGTCTCCGATCGTCGGTTCGCCTTCCCAGATGAGCGCGAGTTCGTCGCCATGCCCGCGCAGCACCTGGCGATCGACGCAGTTGTGGCAGACGTTGGTCTTGCCGCCGATGAACCACTGCGAGTCGAGCCAGTCCTTCCCGCCTGCACCGGAGCGCGTTCCATTTCGTTCAAGCACCGCGGTCCACGGCCGAAACCAGTCGAACTCCTTGGCGATCGATCCCCAGAAGGCAGCGGGATTCTCGATCGAATCGCGGTATCGCTCCCGATAGTCCTTGAGGTTTTTGACATACGCGCCGCCCACGGACTTGGCGAATCCTCTGGCCGGTTCGAACACTCGATTCTCGTGCAGCAAGATCTGAATGTCGGACATGCCTCCAGCGTACCGTCCGTCGCGAGTGGAGTTATCGGTGGCGCCATGGGGAGTTGCATGATCTGGTCGATCCGGTCGATCCGATCGATCGGTTCAGGCATGCGGCGGCGCTGACCGGCCCGCGCTGGTGGCTGGAACTGGCTTGACACGACGCCGATGACAATTCTGCAGAGAACGTGCAGCGCACGTGACCTCCGCCAGGTGGTTCCACTGGGAGGGGAAGTCCATGCTCAATTCGTTCATCGCGCGACTGCGGTCGATCCTCAGACCGACTGGGGCGATCCCGTCCGACGCGGCGCCTTCGCCAAGTTCCAAATCTCCTCAGTTTCGTCGCGAACAGCTCGAGCCGCGGATTCTCATGTCCGCGACCACGGGCGACGACACGCTCACCGGAACCGCTGGTGCGGACACGATCGACGGACTTGCCGGCAACGACACCATTTCGGGCGGCGCAGGCAACGACACACTGTTCGGCAACACCGGCGACGACATCTTGGAAGGCGGGCTCGGTAACGACGCGCTGGATGGCGGCACCGGCATCGACACCGTGACCTACGCCAACGCCACAAGCGCCGTCACGGTCAATCTCACGACCGGAACGAGCAGTGGCGGTGACGGCGTCGACACGATCACCAACGTCGAAAACATTACGGGATCGTCTTTCAACGACACACTGACCGGTGATGCTGGGGCAAACGTGCTGAATGGCGGCGCCGGCAACGACACGCTGCTCGGTGGTGCAGGCAACGACACCTTGATCGGCGGAGCGGGAACAGACACAGCCAGCTTCGCAGGTGCCGGAGCGGTCGTCGTGAATCTCGCAACCGGCACAGCGACAGGCGACGGCAGCGACACGCTGTCGGGTATCGAGAACGTGCTGGGTTCGTCCAACGCAGACACTATTACGGGCGATGCTGGCGCGAACGTGATCGACGGTGGTCTCGGCAACGACTCGCTCGATGGCGGCGCGGGCACCGATACGTTGAGCTTCGCGAGTGCGACTGTGGCCGTGACCGCAAATCTCTCAACCGGTGTGGCGACAGGCGCTGGCGCCGATACGTTCAGCAACTTTGAGAACCTGACCGGCGGTACGAGCAACGATACGTTGACTGGCGACGCCGGCGCCAACGTGATCGACGGTGGCTCCGGCAACGACATTCTCATCGGCGGAGCGGGCAACGACACG
>JBBQCR010000418.1:0-3377 GCA_038318935.1 Phycisphaerales bacterium | reverse complement strand
ACACCAAGGGCCACTCCGAAGTGATCCTTGGGGAGTACTTCACGGCTGGCCCCGGCAAGGGGCGCCGCGATCGCGTGGTGATCGCCACGAAGTTCATGGGCAACATGTATCCCGGCGATCCCAACGGCGGCGGCGCTAATCGCAAGTCGCTGATCGCCGCTTGCGAGCAGTCGCTGCGGCGTCTGAAGACCGACTACATCGATCTCTACTGGGCCCACTTCTGGGATCGCAACACCCCGATCGAAGAGCTGATGGCTTCGCTGGACACGCTGGTGAAGCAGGGCAAGGTTCGCTTCATCGGATTCAGCGATCATCCAGCCTGGGTGTGCGTGCAGGCGCAGTACGAGGCGCTGCTGCGGCACTGGACTCCGCTCATCGCCTTGCAGATTGAGTACAGCCTCATCCAGCGCACCGTCGAACCGGAACTGATGAGCATGGCCAAGGCGATGGGTATGGGCGTCACGCCCTGGAGCCCGCTCGCCGGTGGGGTCCTCAGTGGCAAGTTCTCGCGCACGCGTCCGCCTTCCAACGACGGCGCGAGTCGCGTAAAGAGCGACAACAAACGACTCACCGAACAAGCCTGGAGTGTGATCGATGTTCTTGAGTCGGTCGCGAAGGCTCGAGGCTGCACCGTCGCGCAGGCTGCCCTTCGCTGGACGATGGACCGCGACGGCGTCACGAGCACGATCATCGGGGCGCGCACGCTTGCTCAGCTTGAGGACAATCTTGGTGCCGCGAGCGTGCACCTGAATGCCGACGACACCAAGCGCCTCGACGAAGTGAGTGCGGTCGCGCGAGCGTTCCCTTGGGACTTCCTCGACTTCGTGCGTACCGGCATTCAGAACGGAACGACCGTCAACGGAGTCAAGAGCGACGTGTGGCCGCTCTCGCCGACGTCCGATCAGGATCGTTGGTGAGCAGACCTCAGCCCTCGGTCACTCCCAGCGGAAGACGCCCTTGCGCCACGCGTAGACATACGCCGCGATGCCGGTGCCGACGAAGAAGAGGATGCGCCCGAGGAACAGCGCCGACTCCGGGCTCCCGGGCTGCAACTGGGTGAAGCTTGCTGCCCATGGGTAGAGAAAGATGATCTCGACGTCGAAGACCAGAAACGTCATCGCCAGCATGTAGAAGCGAATGTTGAAGCGCTTCTTGGTACTGCCGATCGGATCCATGCCAGACTCGTAGGCGATGCCCTTGGTGGCGCCGGCCTCTTGCGGACCGATGATCGCAGACCCGACGATGTTCGCGATCACGAACAGCACGGCCATGACGATGATCAGGAGTACCGGCAGGTACGACACGGCATCGCCTGCAGCCAGTGTCGGGACCGCAGCCAGTGTCGGGACCGCAGCCAGCGTCGGGACAGGAACCAGTGTCGGAATGATGATGTGCGTGGCGATGGTCACGAGGAACTCCGCGTCCGGTCGAAGCCGGGGTCGGCATGGTAGCGAAACCGATTCATTCGGGCAGAGTGTCGGTGGTCGCTCATGCCAGCGGCGGCCGCCGAGTCCACGCCCCCAGCCGCCGCTCCAGCGCTGACGCCACCCGAAGAGCAGTTCCTTCATCGAATATCCGCGACATCACGGTCATCGCCTGCGGCTCACCCGTTCCGCTGAACCCGGCGCGAAAGACCGCGCACGGCTGGCCGGTCCAGTTGGTGTGGACGAGCAGGTTGCCCGCGAACGGCGGAGCGATGACCGCGTCGAGTTGCGAGAAGAGCTCGTACATTTCCAGCATGTGTCCGCGCCGAATGCGATCGGCCTGCAGGAGATCGACGGCGCTGATGAACCGGGCCCGTCGGAAGGTGTTCGGCCACGCCTCGTCGGCCTGCCAGGAAAGACGGTCGTCGGTACTCGACCGAGTCATCGCATCAAAGGCCGCGGCGGCTTCGGCGTACAGCGCGAGAATCGTCGGCGACGGATTGATGCGCGGCATGCCGATCTCGATCACCTCGCATCCTTCTTCACGGGCCGCTTCGATCGTCGCAGTAGCCACCTCGGCGTAGGGATTGTCGCGACACCACATCGGGTCGTAGCCGACGCGAAGTCCGCGGGGCGATTGCAGAGGATCAAAGTGAAAGGGGACATCGACGCTGGAAGCGTCACCGTCATCGCGACCGTTGATCGCCGCGAGCACCAGCGCTGTGTCGCCGATCGAACGGCAGAGGGCACCGATCTTGTCCATGGACCAGACCAGGGCCATGACGCCGGTGCGGGCGACACGTCCGAACGTCGGTCGCAGCCCCGCAGCGCCGCAGCGATCGCTGGGCGAGACGATCGATCCCAGCGTCTCGGTGCCGATCGCAAAGCCGAAGAGTCCCGCGGCCACGCCGCTGGCGGAACCGGCGCTCGAGCCCGACGAACCCTTCTCAAGATTCCACGGCGAACGACACATGCCGCCCTGCCAGATGTCGCCGTACGCGAGAGCGCCGACCGCGGTCTTGGCGACGAGTACCGCGCCCGCATCGGCCAGTCGCGTGGTCACCCACGCGTCGCTCTGCGGGACGCGATCGGCCCACGGCTCCGCACCCCAGGTTGTCAGTATGCCCTTGGTGTCGACGATGTCCTTCAATCCGTACGGGATGCCGTGCAGCGGACCGCGCCATTGACCCGCAGCGATCTCTTCGTCGGCGCGCTTCGCCTGAGCGCGGGCGAGCTCCGCCGTCACCGTGATGCAGCAGAGAAGTTTCGGCGCAAATCGGTCGATGCGATTCAGCGAGATCGAGGTCAAGCGTTCGCTGGTGAGCTTCTGGTCTCGAAGCCAACAAGCGAGTGTCGTCAGCGGCGCGAAGGCGATGTCGTCATCACTGGTCGGCACACTCGGGGCCGTTGTCGGAAGGAGATTCGGATCGCCCGTCGCGGTGCTGGGCGGAGTTGGCTTTCCCGGCAGTCGCGGCGAGAAGACGCACGCGGGAGAGCGATCGTTGGGCAACTCGCGGGCTACGGATGCGACGAGTTCGCGATGTTCACCGATGGTCCGCAGGATCTGGGCACGCTCTGCATCGGTGAACGAGATGCCGAGGAGCCGCTCGGCCTCTTCGAGCGTGTGTGCGGTGATTTCGTCAATCTTCCCTGCCGGTGGAGCTGCCGGCGTCGGTGTCGGCGACGGTGTCGGTGACGGTGACGGTGACGGTGACTGGGGGAGCGCCGGACCAACACCCTGCGCGAGGCCAGCGGCGGCCGCCGCGAATGATGTGGCGAGCACGATGAAGTCGCGTCGGGAGTCAGCGGTCATGCACCCAACGTAACGTGCCAGACGATCCTTGTGGCGATCTTCGTTGTGCAGCCAGATCGCTTTCGTCAGCGGCCGCTATCGTGCCGCCATGCTCAAACCGGTTTCCCGAGGCACGATCGTCATCGCAGGCGGCAGCGGAT
>JBBQCR010000417.1:0-3392 GCA_038318935.1 Phycisphaerales bacterium | reverse complement strand
GAATCGGGCTTCTGCGACGGCGCATGTCGTCGATCGACCAGCCGCTGGCGGCGAGGAACGTCGCGACACCCTGCGGCAACATCTCGCTTGGGTTGAAAATCCGTGTCTCCGTTCCGCCGAGGGTCATGGTCGCGAGCGAGGGGTCGATCAGGACATGGCCGCTAACGTCCGCGAGCACGAACGAAATCCCCTCGGATTGTTGAGAGATGGGTTCCCAGATCTGGGACACACCGACCCCTCGGTGCTCGCAAAGAACGACCTCCCAGTACACGCATCGAGCACCGCCGATCGGGGACACGAGCGAACGGTCATGTTCATTGACCTCGCCCACGAGGCGCACGATGGTCGCCTCACCGGCGTCGGCGACTGACACCAAGGGAATCGCGCGAGCCGTCTTCGCGAGCGAGCGCGCTTGATGCTGGACGACACCCACGCCGCCAGTGGAGCCCCATCGAAAGCCGCGATGAGCGAAACGCAGGGTCAAACGCAACCCGATGACGACGACAAAGATCGCGAGGTACGTCACCCACCCCATGAACTGCCCCTCTCTTCTCCGCGGCCGGGCACCAAAGCACTCGTCGTCCGCACGAGCGGACGCTGTTTCAAGTCACTCATTCGGCGGACTCGACCCGATGGCCTTCTTGTACGCAGGGCCCGTGGCGCCTACGGCCGCGCGGGCCGGTCTGCGGCGCGAGCCGACGAACGGCGAGCGCGCGATGACGACGACGACGATGGCGACGATCACATCCACTCGTAGCGCCAGATGACGAGTCCAAACTTGTCGGCAACCGCACGAACTACAGCAGTCCGCAGTCGGTGTATCGCGGGCAAGATGTCGCGCAACATGTTGTCAACGTTGTGATATTGAGACACCCTCATGCCAGCAGCCCGCATGACATCCGCGCCTAGTCGCTTCCTGATATCTCCGTCAGAGATTGCGTCCAGCTGCGCCGCTAGCGCCGGAATGCTGTTGCTCCGGATAGCGTGCGCGGGCTCGTTGATCGAGTCTTTCACCTCGACGTCGCCCGCAAGCAGGAACGAATTCCCTCCGAGGAGGTAGTCAATATTTCGCCATGAGTCGTACAACTCCGTGGCGGACTCCGCCATCGCGTCGCCGTCGAGAAGTCGCGGATCGGCAGCAATGGCTGCGATCTCATCGTCCCGAACTGGAAGAACTCGCATGTTGATACTCATTCGCCACCCGAATGATCGCCTGTGGTGAATCGCTCAATAAAGTCCGCTGTTAGAAATTGAGTCTTCAACCAGAGAAATAGATCAGCGGACTCTTCCTCTGCTGACCAACTATCGAAACCCCATTCCGACGGCCGTGCCCGTTTGTACCAGCATTCTGCCTGCACAACGCCTCCCTGACGCAAGCCGAATCGGTTCTCCTCCTTGCCAGGAGAAAACTCGATTTCCGTCGACGGCTCGGCGAGTTGAAAACGCCGCGTACCGTGGAACAGGATCGGCCCTCTTGACGACGCATACACGCCCCATAAGCCACACGCCGAATCTGAGAAGAACCCAAATGCCATTGTGGAGCTGTCCGGCAACTCTGTGCGGCTCAGCTCCTCAGATAGCCCGGTCTGCGGGTCGTATCGAAGTACGCGCTGAGACTCGATGTAGTGCTCCAGCAACATGGATTACTTTATAAACCTCCCGCCGTCCGCGAGTAGCCATTCCCTGAACCCGCCAAGGAAGGCGGCGATGTCCGGGTTCGGTGTCGCGGAGCTTCGGATGATCTCTGCATAGCCCTTTTTCTTTTCGAGATACTCCCAGGTGGGACCGAGCTTGTCATGGCCGGTACGATGCTCGTTCTTCCAGTAGATGTACTCGCGAAGGAGTTCGGGCGTCACCTCCTTGTAGCGCGTGCTGATCTCGCGGCGCTTCTGCCACATGTCGCGCGCACCCTTCCTTAGCTTGCCGCGGTCACCTTGCGCTTCGGAGATGAGCTTGTTGGCTTCGGTCCCGAGCGCAGCGACCTCGGCCTCATACTTCTGGCGCAGCGGATGGCTCTTGAAATTGTCTCCGACTTCGCTCGCAATCTTTTCTACCCTCGCCCGCGTTCCCGCAGCATCACCGGAGTGGTCAGACCTGGGTTCCTTCGCAGCAGCGTTGCCGCCATCATCAACACGCTGCTCGCCCGCTGGTGTTCTTCGATCCTTCTCTTGACCGTCCGCGCGTGGGCCGCGCTGCTGCTCGATCGCTTCGTTGACGCCACCGGTGAGCGTGACGTGAAGATCGCCATCCTTCAAGCTCGGAACTGCTGCCGAGACGTCGACGGACTTCGCAAGGCTGGGTTTCTCCCGGAGCGCCGCCTCGACTTCCGCCTTGGGCTGCAACTCGAGCGACTGTCTGAACGCATTCGCTTCGGGCCAATCGATTGGCGCTCGGGACGCAAACCGGACTTGCTCGATGTCGCCCTTGAGTCGCGGCGCTCCTCCCACGATCACGCCATTCGCTATGCTGGCCTTTGCGGCATCCGACAGCAGCGCCATTTCGGGCGGAGAGATGAGCGTGACATGGTATTCGACTCGTCCCTTGGCTCCTGGAGGGAGCTGCTTGAGCAGCTCCTTCGGCGGCTCGACCGGTACACTGAGGAACTTGTTGGTTCCCTTGCCGCCGACGATCTCGGCGCTCGTCGTCGCTCCGTGCGCGATCGGCTGAGTCCCCAAGGAGGTCAGCTCGGGCGTCGCAACCTTTACAGCCTTCCCGAACGGTGTCGTCGGAACATTGAGCTTGAAGTCAAAACCCTCGAACTTTGGATCCGTCGTGTCGTAGATGATCTCGTTCCACTTGGTCGCCACCTCGTGAAGCGCGCGTCCTACCGGCGTGTCGTAGAAACCCCCTTCGCCCGCCGCGCTCTTGAAGATCGTAAATTTGCCGTCGCGTGGAACGTTGACCGCAGGGGCCTGACCCCGCTGTTTCGATTGCTCGAGGAGCTGATATTGCGCCTGCTTGCTGAACACGGCGAAGTCGGTGTCCTTCTCGGGGTTCCATGGTGCGATTTCCTTCGGCTTCTTCGGCGTGCCGGGGTTACCACGCCAGCCTGTCGTGCCAGATCCGATCTGCTGTACGGTCCCGTCCGTGATCCCCGCCTTCGCAAACGCTGCCTGGACGTCGGCCTGGAGCGCGGCGAACGCCTCCTCCGCGCTCGCGAAGGGCTTGCCCGTCGCCGGGTTCAGCTTCCCAACGGCGACGTGATACGTCAGCGGGATTCCCTTCTCCCACGCGAGGCGAAGCGCGGCGACTGCCTTCTGACGGTCGCCACCGAACAACTCGTGAAGCCCAGGTGGGTCCAGCTCGCCGCTCATTACCTTCTCGTAGTTCGCACGGATCTCCTGTTGCCGGTGCTTCCACATCTCCAGCGCCTTCTCGCTCTCCCCGGGACC
>JBBQCR010000416.1:0-3402 GCA_038318935.1 Phycisphaerales bacterium | reverse complement strand
CGGGTCGCGACCTGCTTCGTCGGCGGCTTGATCGGCGGCATCGGGCGGGCGGCATCGGCGAGTGCGGAAGGTGAGACATCGGAGTGTTTCTTGGCGGTCGGTTGACTGCCGCGAGCATCCACAGCAGGCGTCTCTGCCTTGGTTTGGTTTTGCTCGGCGTACGTGGCGAGCCTGTGCTGCATCTGATCGAAGTCGCGCAGGAAACTCTTCTGAACATCCTGCTGTGACGGCTTCCCCGCCAAGCCAGCTTCGGAAGGAAACTGCAGACGGGGTTGTTGCGCGTCCTTGGCGACACCGGGAGGAGTCGCGGTGTCGGCGGCGGGCGGCGTCGTTGCACAGCTCACGACGAAGAACGCACTGGATGCAAAGCACAGAACAGCCTTCATGGTCACGGACAGCCTCCTGCCGTCCCGATCATCGGGAGCGTCTTGGGTGTCCGCAGGGAGCCGCAGAAGGCTCATGCAACGGACACGGGGATCGAGCCCGGCGTCATCCTGACGCCGATCTTCTCCCGCTCACGTTGACAACCACACCGCCCTGAAGAGCTTTCGAGGAACCTCAAGGCTTCAGTTCGTCGGTCAGCGTCACCGCGAAACTTTGAAGACGGCGCGGAAGATCCCGCGTCACACCGCGACGGACCGAAAGATCGATCCCGACCGCCGCCTCCAACAGGGCCGCAGCCGCGCGAGGTTTGATCCGCCGCGCGGCCTTCAGGATGAGGGCCTGCGACGGACCCCAGAGCTTCAGGGCCTTGCCAACCGCGAACTCGGCTTCGCCCTGGGCCAGGAGTCGTGAAGCGTCGTGGATCTTGCGAACCAGTTCGACCGTCGACCAGATGATCATCTGCTCCGGTGCCTGTGAGACTTCGATGAGATCGCGCAACTTTCGCAGGGCGGTCTCCGCGTCGCCGGTGAGGAGCGCATCCTGAATCAGCCACGCCTGCTCCTCGCGACTGACGCCGACCATTTCGGCGACCTCGGCTCGGGTGATCCGGGGATGCTCTCGATCGCAGACGGTCGCCGCAAGCTTGCCGAGTTCCGCGTCGAGTCGAGCCAAGTCGGGACCGATGCGTTCAACGAGGAGTTCGGCTGCGTCGCGATCAATCGCCACGCCGTGCTGCTTCGACGACCGCCGCTCGCAGAACTCCTCGGCCTTCTCGTCGTCAGGGGGATCGCACTTCAGGATCGCGCCGCCACTTTTCAAGATGATCTTGTCGAGGTTGCCCGGACGCCACGTTGCCGCTCGCATGAGGAAAGTCGCGTCCTCCATCGGCTCCTCGGCGTAGCGCTCCAACGCTCGGCGCCGTTCATCGCCGCGCAGGAATTCATCGGTGGCGTTGAGCACCACCAGCTTGTGTCCCCCCATCAGACCCCAGGATCGCAACTCGTCGAGCACAGCAGCAAGCGTGGCGGTCGCACCGTCGAAATCGACCTGCTCGACGGCGCCAAAACGAGATTCAAGCGCCGTCCGCAGCCGCTTCATGTGCTCGGTGAGCAGATAGGCGTCCTTGCCGTGCAGAACAGCGAGACGCATGGTCGCGTCAAGGGCAGTGGATGTCGCGGCCTTGGCCATTGGCGAGCCATCGTATCGAACCCACTGGATCGTTCGGTCGCGCGGTCCGATACCATCCGCTCGGGATCCTCGGATGCTCACTCTCCACGTTCTGCAAGGCCCTGATGCCGGAAAGCGCTTTCCCTTGCCGGAGCGCGAGCCGCAGCTCATCGGCCGTTCAACGGAAGCGATCGAGATCAGCGACCGAAGCGTCAGTCGACGCCACGCCGAACTGACCCCTGACGAGGGAACCTGGTTCGTTCGCGATCTGGACAGCGCCAACGGCACGTTCGTCAACGGGAAGCCGGTCGTCGATCGAACACCGGTGAAGCCGGGTGATCGGATCCGTTGCGGTGACACGCTGTTCGTGGTGGCGAGCGAGGCGGAACTCCCGGTTGCTGCCCTTGAACCGGCCCGCGCGCCAATGGTCACGGCGGTCGAGGCGCGGCTCCCTGCCAACGCGCCGGCGGTCGCCGATCCTCGCTTTCGCCTGCTGCAGGAACTGGCGCTCCTCGCCGACCGCGCGACGGATCGACCCTCGCTCTTGGCGAATTCACTGAGCCTCGTGCGCGGCGAGTTCGGAGCCCTCCGCGCTGCTTTCGCGGTGCCGGCGGTCAAGGCGCCGCTGGTCGAAGCGTTTGACGCCGCAGAACGGGCTGGGCCTCCCGCGATTCCACGGGACGCCGTCGACGAGTCCATGCGGACGGGCACCGGTCTCCTCACGATCACTGCTGGCGTCGACGCTCCGGAGTCTCTCAGCGCCATGTGTGTTCCGGTGCGCACTCCGGAACGAACGCTCGGAGTCCTGTGGATCGAACGGCCGGTCGAGAGCGGAGCCTTCGACGAACGACATCTCCGGCTCCTGCAAGCGGTCGGCTCGCACCTGGGACTCCTGCTGCGACACGGCGAACTGGTCGGTGCCACCGTCGCCCGAGAACGACTCGCGGCGATGGGCGAAACCGTGGCGAGTCTCTCGCACTCGATCAAGAACATCCTGCAAGCCCTGCGTGGTGGTGCGGACGCGGTCGAACTGGCCCTCTCGCGCGGCGATCTGGCGATGGCTCGCGAAGGGTGGCCGATCCTTGGACGGAACCTCGATCGCATCTTCTCGCTAACCCAGAACATGCTTGCCTACGCGAAGGAAAGGGCCCTCGATCTGCTGCAGCAGAACCTCAACGAGATCGCCCGCGAGATCGCCCAGTTGCTGGCTCCGGCGGCGCAACGGAAGCGCGTCAAGCTGATCCTTGAACTCGATGACGGCATGCCACCCATCGTGATCGATCCCGACGCCGTGCATCAGGCGATCATGAACCTCGTCTCAAACGCCCTCGACGCGGTAGAAGAGCGTGTCGGTCAGGTGACGATCCGCACACACTTCGATGCCGCGACGAGCATCGCCGAGATCGCAGTCACGGACAACGGTGAGGGAATCCCGGTCGCCCTGCGCGAACGACTGTTCGAGCCATTCGCTTCCAGCAAGGGACAGCGAGGGACCGGGCTCGGTCTCGCGGTCAGCAGGAAGATCGCGGCGCAGCACGGCGGATCGGTCGAGTTGGTCGCGACCGGCCCAAGCGGCACGACGATGGCGCTTCGATTGCCGGACCGCGGGCCCATCGAGGACGCAGACCGCACGAGTTTTCCCGCGGCGGTGAACGAGAGCGATCTCGATATTGAGTTCGGCATGCCGGAGTGAGATGCCGCGTCGATTCGTGTGGTCGTCTTGGCGGTCGTCTTGACCTTCAGCAATCGACGCGTACCCTCTCCTCGATTCGACCTCAACAATGCGCAACTTCGGCCGAAGGCCTGCGGCTGGCTGGCCGATGACACGTTCGCCACACGCGGCCGTATGAT
>JBBQCR010000415.1:0-3404 GCA_038318935.1 Phycisphaerales bacterium | reverse complement strand
GTTGCTTCAAACGGTTCACCGCATCGATCGCATTCCAAGGTCGGCATGTCAGAGAGCGTAACGGAGGAAACCTCGCTACGGCTGCCCGCCTCGTCCATCCTCTTGATTCGTATCCTCGCGCTTGGCAGCTACTCGTATCTGTTCGACGATGCCGTTTACCAGCGCCGGGATGAGCTTCGCGGAGGCCGCTGCCCGACTCGCTGGCTTAGCCCGTTCCAGTACTCCGCCAAGATCGTCGCGGAGCGACGCGGTCTTGGCATCGCTGGCGAGAAAGTCCTCAAGCAGCGTTCGGCCAATATCGTCAAGCGCGATGTCGTGGCGTGGGTCGAGCCATCCTCCGAGTCCAGCGATCACTTCGCCGTACAGCCAATCGAGATCAGGAATCTCTTCCGGCGACAGATCCACCACTTTGGTGACGACCTTCAGTGCAAGCAAACGCTTGGCGTCTGGCCAGAGCATCGCATCGGATCCGCTCTTGACCGCGTCGCCGACGATGCGGGTGTCGCCGATCATCGTTAGCACGTACTCGACGACGGCCATCGTCGATTCCTGGGTCCGCCGCTCGAACTCGTTGAGCGTCGTCACGAGTTCATCCCCTGACTTCTGCTTGATCATTTTCCGCACTTCGGCGGCGGGGCTGTAGAATGCATGCACGCCGACGCCGCGGGTCCCTTTGATGATCCGAGTCTCGCCGCCCATGAAGATGTACGCGGCGGCGCTTGCCGCCTCGCGCAGACCACCCTCGACGTACGTTTCGAGTTTGCGCTTGCGGACCATCTCGCCGATCCGCAATCCGGTGTCGAGGTCGCCGCCGGGAGAGTTGATTGAGAGGCGTTTGACGTCGGGATGCGACGTCAGCATGCCGCTGAATTGGGCGAGGTCGCCGCGGGTAATTTCGCCGTCCAGAAAGAGGGTCTCTCCCTCGACGCGGAACTCCGCGGCGCGGGCGCGGGCAGGTGCGACGATCGCCGCGAGAGCGGACGAGACCACGATGCAGGCGAGGAAGGCGACGCTGCGCATGGCTTCAGCGTACGGCGGAGAAACTCCGGCCGACGCCGCAAAAAACGACGCGACCTCGCCCGAATCGGGGCGAGGTCGGTCGATGTGTGATCAACGAGACCTGCATGAACGGACAGGGCGAGATTCGAACTCGCGATACGGGTTACCCCGTATGCCGGTTTAGCAAACCGGTCCCTTCAGCCACTTGGGTACCTGTCCAGTCGGACGCATCACCGAAGATCGGCGCGCGGCCAAGCGGGGCGGCAGGATAGCACAGCCGTTCCTGCCGTACCATCGGTCCAATGGCCTTGGCAGTCGAGTATCTCCTCAGTCCCGAAGGGCCGATTGCCCGGCGCCTGCCCGGATTCGAGCCTCGACCGCAGCAGGTCCGCATGGCGGAGGCGATCGACGCCACGTTTTCGCGCCGAGGTCGGTTGGTCGTCGAGGCTGGCACCGGCGTCGGCAAAAGCTTCGGCTACCTCTTGCCCGCGATCCGGCACATCGTGGCCAATCGTGAAAAGGTGGTCGTCTGCACCGCGACCATCAGTCTGCAGGAACAGCTCATGGAGAAGGACATTCCGCTGCTCCGCGGATGCTCTTCCGATGAGTTCTCGGCGGTTCTGGTCAAGGGACGCGGCAACTACCTTTCGAAACGTCGGCTGCAATTGGCAATCGAGCGGCAGGATCGATTGCTTGGTCACGATGACGAGCGGCATTCGCTGGAACTGATCGAAGGTTGGGCGAGCGACACCACCGATGGAACCCTCGCGACGCTGCCGATGCTGCCGCGTCCGGGAGTGTGGGAGCTTGCCCAGAGCGATGCCGACAATTGCATGGGCCGGCGCTGTCCGACGTACGAAAGCTGCTTCTACCAGGCGGCTCGGCGGCGCATGGAGAACGCAGATCTACTGATCTGCAATCACGCTCTCTTCTTCGCCGATCTGGCCCTTCGCATGAAGGGATCGGGACTGTTGCCAGCGTATCGCCATGTGATTCTCGACGAGGCCCACGCTCTCGAAGACGTCGCCAGCGAACACTTCGGACTGCGCTTCAGCGAATCAGCGGTGCGGCGCTTGATGCGGCAACTTTTTACGGTGCATTCGGGGCGCGGATTTCTGGCTTCGCTGCAGCTCAAAGACCAAACACGGCACGCGATCGACCTGGCCTGCGAGTCGGTCCTGCGCTGCGAAGACCTCGCGGACGACCTTTTCGATCGCCTCTTTCGTTGGTATCGCGAGCACGCGGGCGGCAACGGACGCGTCCGCGCCGCGGGAGTCGCCGAGAATACTCTTGGACCGGAACTCAAGTCGCTCGCCGACCAATTGAAGTTGCTCAAGGAGCTTGCCGCCAAGGAAGCCGATGAGTTCGAGTTGAATGCGTACGTCGGCCGTGCCACGGATCTGTCGGTCTCAGCAGGTCTTTTGCTCGAACAACAGGTCGAAGGATGCGTCTACTGGATCGACGAAGGGAAGAAGTTCGATCGCCCGCGTGGATCGATCTCACTCTGCGCAGCGGCGATCGACGTCGCTCCGATCCTGCGCGAGCAGCTCTTTGGCAAGGACATCTCGGTGGTGCTGACGAGCGCGACGCTGGCGACGGGCAAGAGCGACTTCTCGCATCTCCGCAGACGACTCGGTTGCGATGACGCCGAAGAACTGGCACTCGGCAGTCCCTACGACCACGGCAAACTGATGCGGGCGATCGTCGATCGCACGATGCCTGATCCGAGCGATCGCGGCTATGTCGACGCCCTCGTGCCGCGCATCTTGAAGCACATCCGGGCGACCGATGGCGGCGCGTTCGTCCTCTTCACCAGTTTCACGACCCTCGACGAGGTCGTTCGCCGCATCGGACCGACGCTCGAAGCGGAGCACTTTCCGCTCTTTATCCACGGCAAGAGCGGCCCGCGCGGATTGTTACTCAAGCGATTTCGCGAAAGCGAACGCAGTGTTCTCTTCGGCACTGCGAGCTTCTGGCAAGGGGTCGACGTGCGCGGTCGGGCTCTCCGCAACGTGATCATCACCAAGCTGCCCTTCGATGTGCCCGATCGGCCGATCGTGGAAGCTCGTCACGAACTCATCCAACAGCGCGGCGGCAGTCCGTTCGGCGAAGACCAGTTGCCACGGGCCGTGATTCGATTCAAGCAGGGCATCGGCCGACTCGTCCGAAGCTCAACCGACGAGGGGCGGGTGGTGGTCCTTGACCCGCGCATTGTGACCAAGGGATACGGCCGGGCGTTCCGCGAGGCGCTGCCAGAGGGCGTGCGGTTGGAGGAGGATGGGTGAAGCGGGGCGACTGGTGCCGAACTCACGTCGTCTGCGACCGCTCGCGGGTCAGTCGCAGGATCGCTGGCAAGAGCCACACGCTGGTAGCGAGGCATATGAGGCTGCCGATGAACATGATCC
>JBBQCR010000414.1:0-3419 GCA_038318935.1 Phycisphaerales bacterium | reverse complement strand
TGCTGCGGCCCGAAGTTCAGGATCCAGCGATCGCCGGACTGACCGCTGGCGCTCGTCGGGTCGGGGAGGTATTCGGTGGTTTCGATGTCGAGGCCGAGGGCCCCGTCAACGTTGGTACCGGACAGCGGATCGGGTTGCAGGGTGTACGGCATTGGGGGAGAGCGGGAACGCGGCTGAGTCCTTCGCCCCCAAGCCTTGGAAGACGGGGGGAAGCGGGTCCGGCGGAAGAGCGACGAGTATAAGAGGAAGCGCGGGGGTCGTTCCGGAGGAAGGTCATTCGGAGACCGGTCTCCTCGCGGCGATCGCGGAACCGCTCACCACGAGCCGGGCGATCGCACATACGGGTTTGTCCGCCGCTCACGCCCGATGGTGGTGGTTGGCCCGTGGCCGGGACGAATCTCGAGGTCGTCCGGGAGGACCATCAGCCGCTCAAGGATCGATCGCTTGAGGGCCGTGCCATCACTGGTCGGGAAGTCGAATCGACCAATCGATCCAGCAAAAAGTGTGTCTCCCACCAAGGCCTGGCGCGACGGAAGGTGCAGGTACGCCACCGAGCCGGGGCTGTGACCCGGGACGTGCAGCACACTCCACGTGGTTCCACAAAGGTCGATGGTGTCACCGTCGGCGACGGTCGCAGTGGGCGGACTCACCCGAACTTCCATGCCCCCGCTGAAGGCCGAGAGATTCAAGTTCGGGTCGCCGTTCCATTCCCGCTCGAGCGCGTGACAGAGAATCGGCAGTGTGCCGAACGCCGAGAGGGCCGTGTCGATCCCCATGATGTGATCGAGGTGACAGTGCGTCAGCAGGATGCCGCGCGGCGTGAGTCCGCGTTCGCGGATCGCCGCAATCAGGGGTGCGGGATGCTGGCCGCAATCCACAATCCAGCAGCCTTTGGGATCGGTTCCGTCCGGAACGTGGACTGCATGGCAGTTGGTCTGCCAGGTGCCGAGCGGGCAGGTGATGATCGCGGGCCGCGGCTCGGACGGGGAGGTAGAGGACGGTGGATTCATTCGGGCCGATACCGTATCGCGCGACGGCCACCCTCGACCGAAGTCAACCGTCCACTCCAGTTCGAAACCGATCTCGTACACTCCGCCCCATCATGCTGCTCCAGCGCAACCTCGCCGAGACGCCCTGCCAACCCCTGGAGATGGAAGGCGTCAAGGGCGTCTCCATGCGGATCATGGTTGGTCGGGCGGATGGAGCTCCCAACTTCTCCTTGCGTCACTTTCAGGTCGCCGCGGGCGGACATACCCCGCGCCACGCTCATGACTACGAGCACGAAGTGGTCGTACTTGGCGGGAGCGGCACCGCGGAATACGACGGCAAGGACTATCCGATCCGCGAGGGCGACGTCTTGCTGATCTCTCCGAACGCGACCCATCAGTTCCGTGCCGATCGCGGCAGCGAGATGCGCTTCCTGTGTCTGGTGCCGGTGAGTTTCGATTGTGGCAAGGCCACGCCCGGGTCGTGATCGCCGTCACAGCCCTTTGTCCACGAGATGTAGACTCCCTCCCCATGCGAGCCCTCCGACTCTCGATCGCGTTGACCGCGCTGGTGGCTTCGGGCTGCGACACCATCGGATCGGACTTCAGCGCGTTCGCCGAGTCGTTCAATCCGCCCACACCGCTGAAGGCTGCGGAACTCGCCGTCGACACCAACAATCCCGAGAACCAGCGCCGCGGCATCGCGCTCCTGGCCAACGCTCCCTGGGGCGGTGCAGAGCCGTACATCAAGCTCTACCGTCTCTACATCTTGGAGAACACCGATCCGTTGGTGAAGGCGTTCTCCATCCGGGCCCTCGGTCGGCATGGTGATGCGAGTGACGCCTTGTTGATCGCCCAACAGCTCACGAGTCCCTACACCATCGTGCGATTCGAGGCGGCGAAGTCCTGCAGCCGCGTGCACGACTTGGCGGTCGTCGATCTCGTGTGGCCGCGACTCGTCGATGAGCGCGAGGAATCTGAGATCCGCACCGAGATCGCCGTCGCATTGGGACAGTATCCGACCGACTCCGTCTTTCAGGCCCTCGTCGCTGCCATCGACCAGCGCGAGTTGGCGGTCAACCTCGCCGCACTCGACTCGCTCCAGACATTGACCGGTCAGGACTTCGGTCTTGATCAGAGCAAGTGGCTGCAATGGAAGAAGACCACATCCAAAGCCTTCCTCAACGACGAGCGGTATCTCTATCCGACCTACTTCCGCAACAAGCGGTTCATGGATTACATCCTGTTCTGGATCCCGCTGAACTTCGAGAATCCCGGCGTACCGGTTGGTACCGCGTCGAGCGGACCGCGGCGGACGTATCAAGGCGAGGAACAGCCTTCGGACGAGTTCAAGTTGCCGACTCTTGAAAAGCCCGAGCCTGTGACGCCCGCAAAGCCGAGCGTTGGCCCGACTCCTCCAGCCACAGGTGCAAAGCCCGCCAGCGGCAATGCGAAACCCGCCACGGGCAGCACGGGTCCATGAAAGCAATCGTCGCGGCCGGCACCGCAGCGGCGCTCGCGGATCGACCAGTCCCTGTTGCGGCGCCCGGTGATTGCGTGGTGCGGGTCGCGCTCGCGCTCGTGACTCCGTCCGACGTTCGGGCCAGTCGCGGCGCGTCACCGATCGTTCTCGGTCAGGCGTTCGTCGGTGTCGTCGAAAGCATCACGCCGGATGTCGCGCCCGATCGTGTGAAGGACGGCAAGGAGTGGCTCGGCAAGCGCGTCGCCGTACACCCGGTGGTCCGGTGCGGTCGATGCGACCGCTGCACGGGTGGACTCTCCAACCACTGCCGCGAGCGGGCGATCCTCGGACTTGATCATCGCGATGGCGGCTTCGCCGAACGTGTCGCAGTGCCGATCCGGAATCTCACGCTTCTTCCCGATGCCCTCGACGACGAACACGCCGTCTTCGCGACGCTCGTTGCGGAGGCCCTCGAAGCCACCAAGCAAGTACGCGTCGAAGGCAAGGCGTACATCACAGTGCTCGGCGATGACACGATCGCCCTGATCGTCGCGCAGGTCATGAGCCGACTCAACGCGGCAGTGCGAGTCATCGCCCGCCATCAGAACACACTCGCGGCAGCCGAAAAACTCGGCGTGAAACACCGGCACGCCGACGAGATCGGTCGTCGTGGTGATCAAGACGTCGTCGTCGACTGCATCGGCACAGCGGAGAGCCTCGCGTTCGCGGCCGCCCTGGTGCGAGCCCGCGGCACGGTCATTCTCAAGTCGATCGCTGCGACCGCGGCACTGGCCGGTGTCGCGGATCTCTCCCCCATCGTCACCGGTGAATTGCGGGTCCAAGGTTCGTTCTACGGGCCGCTTCCGGAAGCGATCGAGTTGCTTGTCAAGCGCGGAGTAGCGACGGCCTCGCTGATTGAGCGGCGCGTCGCCTTGGCTGATGGGGTCGGTGCCCTGCTGGCGTCGCAGGAA
>JBBQCR010000413.1:0-3429 GCA_038318935.1 Phycisphaerales bacterium | reverse complement strand
GTGGGAGCTCGATGGATCGATGGAGTCGAGTCGTACCTGCCGAAGTACGTCGTGCCCGGTGGCGCGAGCTATGACCTCGGCGAAGCGCTCGGTTGCAACCTCGCGGGCGATCAGATCGTCGGCTACAACGTCTTCAACGCGCCGGGCGGACCGGCGTGGCACTTCAATGGCGTCACCAACACGGTGGAGGTCCTTCCGAACCTTGCACAGTTCGGCACGCAGGACGCACTGGCACTGGGTGTGTCCGCGGATGGATCGACTGCCGTCGGCACCTCTGGTGGATCTCCGCTCGCACGAACGGCGATCATCTGGATCAACGGCGTTGGCCAGAACCTCAAGACCTACATCGAGTCGAAGGGCGGAACCATCGGCTCGTTCACCCAGCTCGGCACCGCCAACGACATCACCTCCGATGGGCGCACGATCGTCGGATGGGGCTTCGGACCCGGCCAGCCGCCAGGTTGGATCGTGCATTTCCCGGCCGATTGCGTGGGCGATCTCAACAGCGACGGCTCGGTCGGCGCTGAGGATCTCGCGCAGCTTCTCGGTGCCTGGGGAGGCCGCGGCCCGGCTGACCTTTCGGGCAACGGAACGGTCGGCCCGGAAGATCTCGCGCTGCTGCTCGGTGCGTGGGGCTCGTGCCCGGGCTGATCGCGGTGTGGTCAGCAACGATTGCATGAAGACGCTTGCCTCCGTCCAACGACGGAGGCAAGCTTTCTTTTGGGTTGACGTCGCCACTCGGTGTGTGTTCAGCGCGTCGCAGTATGCCGAACTCTCCAGAGCGAGTGTGCGCCCGGAGGGCGCTACGGAGCGCTCTCACTCTCCTGGCACGTCGATCAGCAGCCCCAGTTGGCGAGGAGCACAGCAAGATCCGATCCGGCGACGACGCCATCCTGATCAAGATCCGCAGGGCATCCGACGCACGATCCCCACGAGCCAAGCAGGATCGAGAGATCGGCAGCGTTCACAGATCCGTCAGCGTTGAAGTCGCCCGGAGGTCCAATGCAGTTCAAGGGCTCGATCGAAGCGTTGTCGACGTAGAACTCCGCGCCGCCGATACTCCCCGAGTAGACGATGAAGAGATTGACCGGGCAGAACGTGTTCGTCGCGGTGACGTAGGTCCACACGCCGGTCGTGGTGAGGAACTGGTCCGCAGCGGTCTGTCCGCCGTTTCCAGCACCAATGAAGATCGAGCCGCTGACCACATAGACCCAGATGCCTTCGCTGGCACAGGCTGGTCCGGAATTGAATTCACCCAGCAGCTGCTCGATTCCGTTGCTTGCGCCGCTGGTTTGAACACGGAGCATGGTGCCACCTGCTGCGATCGTCGAAGGGACGAGCGACGTGATGGTCGTCCCTCGTGTGTTGTGGAACACGTACCAGTCCTTGGCCGCACTCTCGCCGACGAAAGCGTAGCCGGTGAGCGAGACCACTGGTCCGCCTCCGCTGACCTGCTCGAATCCTGCGTTGACCAAGAGATTGGATCCGATGGCCGCGGTGGAAGACGCGAGCAAAGAGGCGATGACGACGGCTGCACGTGAGCGGGTGATTGGCATGGCAAGACTTCCTTGATTCGATGCGGTCGCCCCGGATTGGGGACCGTCCATGCGAAGGCGTCGACCAGTGCGAGAGTCTCCGATCAAATCTTGAAATTGCTGCCACTCACCTCACCTCCCAGCCGTCGCCGCAACAAGGAGGCGTCGATACGCTGCGGCCATGAACTCCACCGCGAGCGCCATCGCACCGAAGATGATCTGGGCCGGCCGCATAGTGAGCGCCTTGCCGGTGCTGCTGCTTCTCTTCAGCGCCGGGATGAAGCTGGCCAAGCCGCCCATGGTGCTCGAAGGTCTTGCGAAGTTCGGATATCCCGAGAGCACGATCCTCCCGCTCGGAATCGTCGAGATCACCTGCACCGTTCTCTACCTCATCCCGCGCACATCAGTCTTGGGGGCCGTGCTCTTGACCGGCTACCTCGGCGGTGCGACCGCGACCCATGTGCGCGTTGGTGATCCGTTCATCATCCCGATACTCCTGGGCGTCTTCGTTTGGCTTGGCCTCTGGCTGCGCGACGCCAACATCCGTCGGATGCTTCCGCTTCGAGGTTGATCAACGGCTCAGCCGGTCCACGCCCCGAGCAGGACGCTCAGATCGGCAGCATCGACGATGCCACTCTGATCGAGATCAGCATCGCCTCCGAACGATCCCCATTGGCCAAGCAAGAGGGCCAGATCCGACGCGTCCACCATCGCATCACCATTCAGATCGCCGAGCACGATGGGCGTGAGTCGGATGAGCTGCGAGGTGGTGTTCGGGAGATTTTTGCCGGCACCCAGGATCTGCCGTGTGTTGTTGATGACGGAGAGTCCCGTGATCAGCCAGTTGCCCTGGCCTGGCGCGATCAGGCTGCCGACGTTGGTGTACCCCGCCTCGACGAACACCGCGCCGAGGCCGCCGTTGTAGACGTAGATGAGCGTGTCGCCTTGATCGTTGAGGGAGATCGCTGCCGTCTGCGTCGCGCATCCGCCGACGAAGTCCCACCCGGTGCTCGGCATGTAGAGAATCGGGAAGGTGCTGCATCCAGAGAATCCCGCGATCGAGCCGCAGAATCCGCCGACGTTGTTGATGTCCGACGATTGCATGCCTTGCCAGTTGCCGGGGGGCAGCGGGATCGTGGTGGACTGCATGGTGTTGAGGTCAAGCAGCGTGTTCCAGGCCACGACGACACGGCTGTTGTTGACGTCGGCCGCGAGCGAGAGGCCCGGCAAGTCGACGACCGCGCTGCCAGTGAAGAACACCGAGTTGCTGTAGAGCGCAAGACCGATTCCGCCCGAGCCGCCAACGATGTCACCGAGGTTGTTGACGCCGGTCGCAGTGCTGTACGACTGGTTCGGTAGCGCGCCGAGCAGAGCGAACTGATAGCCCCTTGGGGTTGGATACCACGCGGCTGCGTGCGAGCCGACCGTCGCGATACCGAACGTACTGACCGCGCCGACGACCACGCCGCTGTCGTTGATGGCGTAGGCATCCGATCCCTTCCATTCGGGCGGCAGCGGGAGCACCTCCACTTCACCACCGGCTTTCGCGATGAACGCCAGACCAAGGCTGCCGTTGAGGACCTTGCGTCCGACAACGTCTCCATGCTCGTTCATGGCGAAACCCTGAAGGTCAGCACCGATGACATCGACGCGGTAGGAAGGAAGATCGGCCGCGGCCGGGACTGCGGCGAAGAGGCAGAGAACAGGAACGGCGAGGATTGGGCGGATCATGGTGAGTCCTGTCAAGGCGGTTGAAGCGAGATCGAAGCGTAGCGATTCCAAGTGCCATTCGGATTCGTTCTCACTCATGGTGAGGCGCTCGACCGAAGTGAGATACGTCGCGGTCCCACAATGGAAATGCAGACCATTCGTCGTGGACTCGCTAGAACATTTC